>JBIODO010000123.1:0-10140 GCA_044445225.1 Burkholderiales bacterium | reverse complement strand
GGTCAGCGGCCACGCATGCACGTCGATCAGCCGGACACCGTGGCCCACGGCGTCGACCACCTCGGCTTGTGCAAGCCGGGGTGCGGCAAGGGTTGCAGTCACCGCGGATCCGCCTTCGTGTTCCACCCGAACCCCTGCAGGTAGTGCTCGGTCAGGCGCAGCGCGTTGGCAAAGTCCACCGCCACCGCATCGAGCCGCCCCTGCACGCCTTGCGTCGGGTGGTCGACCGTGGTGGTGAGCACCGACAGGTTGAACAGGCCTTCGAAGCGTTTGAGCGCCGAGATGCAGGCCACGGTGCGCAGCGTGAGGCCGTCGCGATCGATGAAGGCCTCCTTGCAGCGTGGCGCGGTGGCCGCGAAGCCGCCGCCGAATTGCTCGTTGGCGAAGCTCGCGCTGTATTCCTGCGCGAAGCGCAGCGTGCCCAGACGCTGGCCGTCGTAGCTCTCGTGGCGCACGTTGATCACGCCGGCGCGCAGCTGCGGCGTGGCATAGACCGAGTGGTTCATCACGCAGTCGCTGCGCTCGAAGCGCATGTATTTCTGCGTCTCCGGCGACGCGCTGCCCCAGCAGCGCATGAAAGTCTCTTGCGGCACCGGCACGCGGTAGCGCGGGTGGTTGGCGCTGCGCCACGGCTGCGCGACGAAGGCATCCACCAGCGCGGCTTGGTGGGCCGTGAGCTGGCGCGTCACCTCGGCATACATCGGCTGCGTCTGCGGCCCGGCCTCGCGCCCGCGCTGCAGCAGCTCCTGCGCCGTCGGCGCGGGCACCAGGAAGCTCACCTGCTCGCCGTCGCGCCGGGCGGCCACGTTGACGCCGATCACGCGGCCGGCGTCGTCGACCGCGGGCCCGCCGCTCATGCCGGGGTTGAGCGAGCCGCCGAAAAAGATCTGCGGCAGGAAGCTGCGCTCCACCGGCCCGTTGTAGATGCCTTCGGCGACCGCGAAGCCGACGTCGAGCGGGTTGCCCAGCGAATACAGCCGCTCGCCCTTGGCCAGCGGCGCCGACGCGTTGCGAAACGGCAGTGCCGTGAATTCGATCGGCGCCGCGCCCGCAGCACTGCGCAGACGCAGCAGCGCCAGGTCGTGGATGACATCGATCGCCAGCAACTCGGCGCTGCCGGTGCGGCCGGCCGCCATCGTGAAAGCCAGGCGGTAGCGATCGGGCCGCAGCGCGAACTGGCTGACCACGTGGTAGTTGGTGATGGCCAGCCCGCTGGCGTCGACCACGAAACCCGAGCCCACCGAGGCCTGGCTGTCCTGATCCTTCAGCAGCGTGCGCACCTGCAGCAGCTGCGCGCGCGTGGCCTCGTAGATGCGCTGGCCCTGCGCCGACACCGGTGACGCAACTTCCGGCTTGGCAGCGACGGTGTCGCTGCGCGACGGCATCGCCACGCCGGCCATCAGCACTGCCAGCAGCACGATCGGCCGCAGCACCGATGCAAGGGCTCTCATGGCGCGGATTCTAGGTGGCCGCGCCGGACCGGCCGGGCGCGCCGCCGGTCGCACTACACGGGATCCCAGCTGAACACGTCGCCCGAACGCTCCATCGCCACGAACGAGGCCTGCAGCGCCGGCATCGCCTGCTCGGCGATCTGCTGCGGCGTCCAGCCGTCGGCGTGGTGCACCGAGCGCAGCGGCCGCGGCTGGCTCATCAGGAAGATCTCGTTGTTGCGCACCGCGAACACCTGCGCGTTGACCGACTTGGCGGCGTCGCTCAACAGGTATACCGCCAGCGGCGCGATCTTGGCCGGCGTCATCCTCTTGATCTTTTCCACGCGCGCCTGCTGCTCGGGTGTGTCGGTGGGGATCGAGCCGGTCATGCGGCTCCAGGCGAACGGCGCGATGCAGTTGGAGCGCACGTTGAACTTGTGCATGTCCAGCGCAATGCTTTTCGACAACGCCACCAGCCCGAGCTTGGCCGCGCTGTAGTTGGCCTGCCCGAAGTTGCCGATCAGGCCCGATGTGCTCGTCATGTGCACGTAAGCGCCGCTGCCTTGCTCGCGGAAGTGGTTGGCCGCCGCGCGGCTGACGTACCAGCTGCCGTACAAGTGCACCTTGATCACGCCATCCCATTCGACGTCGCTCATCTTGTGGAAGTAGCGGTCGCGCAGGATGCCGGCGTTGTTGACCACCCCGTCGATGCGGCCGAAGTGGTCGAGCGCGCAAGTGACGATGCGGTTGGCGGCCTGCGCATCGGCCACGCTGTCGATGCTGGCCGCCGCTTCGCCGCCGGCGGCACGGATTTCGCCCACCACCTGCTGCGCGGGGCCGCTGTCGCTGCCTTCACCGCTGGTGGAGGTGCCGATGTCGTTGACCACCACGCGGGCGCCCTCGGCCGCCAGCGCCAGCGCGATGTCGCGGCCAATGCCGCCGCCCGCGCCGGTGACGACGACCACCTTGCCTTGCACCATGCCTGCCATGCCACCACTCCCTCGTCGTGCCGGACGACAGCGTAGCGCACGGCCGGCACGCGGCGGCCGCCGGTGCGTGGATCAGGCCGGGGCCAGCGCGAGCTTCGGGCGCGCCTCGCGGATCGGCAGATTCACCAGCGCGGCGGCCAGCGCCAACACCACGTCGGCCCACCACATCCACAGGTAGCTGCCGGTGCGCGTGACCGCGATGCCGCCGAGCCACGCGCCGAAGAAGCCGCCGATCTGGTGGCTGAGCAGCGTGAGCCCGAACAGCGTGGCCAGATAGCGGGTGCCGAACAGCTTGGCGGTGAGGCCCGCGGTGGGCGGCACGGTGGCGAGCCAAGTGGCGCCGAGCACGGCCGCAAAGGCATAGAAGGTCCACTCGGTCTTGGGCATCGCCAGATAGGCAAGCACCGCGAGCGCGCGCGTGAAGTACATCCAGAACAGCAGCATCTTCATGCGCACATGGTTGCCCAGCGCGCCGGCCGTGAGGCTGCCTGCGATGTTGGCCAGGCCGATGATCGCCAGCGACGTGGCGGCCACGTGTGGGTTGAGCCCGCACAGATTCACTTCACCGGGCAAGTGCGTGACCAGGAACGCGATGTGAAAGCCGCAGGTGAAGAAGCCCGCGTGCAGGCACCAGTAGCTGCGGTCGCGCGCGGCGATGCGCAGCTGCTCGCGCAGCGTCAGCTGCGGTGGTGCCGGCACGCTCGTGCTCGCTGCGCCACGGGCGACTGGGGTGGCCGCCGGGGCAGGGGCCCTGCCATTGCCCAACAACCAGGCCAGTGGTGCAGTGGCCAGCGCGGCAACGGCCATCATCCACAGCGCCTGCATCCAGCCGAAGGCCGACATCACCGCCTGGTTGAGCGGCGCGAACACGAATTGGCCGAAGCTGCCGCCGGCGTTGATGAAGCCGCTGGCGAACGCGCGGCGCTCGGGCGGCAGGTGCTGCGCGGTGGCGCCGATCAGGATCGAGAAGCTGCCCGCGCCCGCGCCCGCGGCGCTGAGCACGCCCAGCGCAACGATCAAACCCCACTGGCTGGTGACCTGCGTGGTCAGCACGGAACTCGCGGCCAACAGCGGCGCGCCCAGCGCGATCACTCGCACCGGGCCCCAGCGGTCGGCCATGGCGCCGAACACCGGCTGCGACAGCCCGTACACGAACTGCCCGATCGCCATCGCCAGGCTGATGGTGGCGATGCCCAGGCCCGTGTGCGTGTTCAGCGGCGAGACGAACAGGCCCATCGACTGGCGCGCGCCCATCGTGATCATCAGGATCGCGGCAGCGATCACCATGAAGAGCCAGGGGCTGCGTGCGTGGGTGCTGGTCATGCGTGCGCTCGTGCGGTGGATGCAGTGTGCTGTCGGTCGACGTTGGCACATGGCCGCAGGGCCATTGAACCGACGATGCAATCAGTGTCACGCGACGAGCGTGCCCCGGTGGACAGCCGTGCACCGGGCGAGGATTTCACTTGCAACAAACGAAGGGCCGCGAGTTTGGGGTTGAGGCAGGTGGCGCGCAGGCGCGATCGAGTCACGCGGCTTCGTGGTCAGTTGCCGCGGTCGCGGCGCCCTGCAACGGACTCGGCCCGCGGCGCGCTACAGTGCCCACTTCACTAGAAAGGCCGGACCATGCCCCCCAGCAAGCCCAAGAACCCTGAACTCGCCCGGGCCGTGGCCGACCTGAAGCGAGCCGTCCAGCATGTGCGCAAGGCCATGCAGGACAAGATCGGCGAGGTGCGCGGTGTTGCCAAGGCCGAATTAGCCAAAGTCAAAACCGCGGCGCGAAGCAAGACCGGCGTCATGCAGGTGAAGGTCGAGTCGGCGCTGCGAAGGGCTGAGGCTCGGCTGCACAACGTGATTGCGAGGGCGCAAAAGTCACTCGACGCTGCGGTGCGCCGGGCCGAGAAGGTGACCGCGAAGCCGACGGCGAAGAAGCGCCCGCCAAAGAAGGCCGCGCCGGCCAAGAAGTCGCGAGCGTCGAAGCGCTCGCGCTGACGAGCGACAGGCAGCGGACGCCGGGCTTGGCTGTGGATCGGTCAGGTCACCGCGTTGACGGCGTTCACTGCGTAAAGGCAGAGCGTGGCCACGCACCACAGCACGGCGATGAGCAAGGTCTTCACGGGCCGGCGCGCCGATGCGTCACCCGGGGTGGCGGAGGGGCTGGTGTCGATGTCCATGGGGCCTCCTTGCTGGAGCCTGCACCCACACGCAACGGGATGCTGGCTTGGGACCCAGTGTGATCACGCACCGTGGCCGGCGCAGTTCACGATGGCGCGGCGCCGATTGTCAATATTGACAGGCGTCAAGCGCTGACCCGTTCAAGCACGCGACCAGGCGCCGCCCATGCCGACTGCCGCCCGTCACCTCTCACCACTGCCCAAAGAACACGCCCGCCCGCTTGTGCTGTGCGGTCCCCGCCGCAATCTGCGCATCGGTGAGCGTGATCCGATGCCGCCTTCGCGCCAGGAACCCCAGCAGCTTCTCGCGCATCGCCGCGCGCACCGCTGACGTGGATGCATCGCGACCGAGGTCGGTGAACTCCTGCGGGTCCGCCTGCAGATCGAACAGCTGCTCGGGCTCGTCGAGCCAATGCACGTAGCGCCAGCGCGAGTCACGCAGGCTGAACGCGCGGCACTGGTGCACGTCTTTGTCCAGCAGGAGGCGCGCTTGGCGAAAGCTGTAGTCGAGCTCGCTGAAGACGAAGTCGCGCCAGGGAACGTCGGCCTGCAACGTGCCATGCAGCAGCGGTTGCAGGCTGTGGCCTTCGATGCGATGACGCGGACCTTCGATGCCCAGCGCGTCGAGGATGGTGGGCACCACGTCGACGCACTCGACGAAGCGTTGCTCAACCGTGCCGCGCGTGGCGTCGGCCTCGCGCCGCGGGTCGACCACGATGAAGGGCACGCGCTGCACGGTGTCGTAGAAGAGCTCCTTCTCACCCAGCCAGTGGTCGCCCAGAAAATCGCCGTGGTCGGAGCAGAACACGATCAGCGTGTCGTCGAGCCGGCCGCTGGCGGCCATGGCCTCGAACAGGCGGCCCAGGTGGTGGTCGAGCTGGCTGATCAGCCCCTGGTAGACGGGGCGCACGGTGCGGATGCACTCGTCGCGCTGAAAACTCACGCACTCTTCCTGCTGGCGGTAGGCGGCCAGCACCGGGTGCGCGTTGCGCAGCTCAGCGTCGCCGCGCACCACAGGCAGGCACTGATCGGCGGTGTACATCGCGTGGTACGGCGCTGGAGCGATGTAGGGCCAGTGCGGCTTCACGTAGCTCAGGTGCAGCACCCACGGCTGGCTGCCCACGTGGCGCATGAAGGCGATGGCCTGGTCGGTCATGTACGCGGTTTCGGAGTGCTGCTCTTTCACGCGCGCGGGCAGGTGCACGTTGCGCATGTGCCAGCCGCTCAGTGGTTCGCCGTTGGGGCCGTTGGCCGAGATCACGTAGTCGGTCCACGGGTCTTGGCTGTCGTAGCCGTTGGCGCGCAGGTAAGCGGGGTAGCCCGATTCGCCGCCGGGCTCGTGATGGCCGTCGTAGCGGTCGATCTCGTCGAAGCCGCCGTGGCGCAGCAACGTGCCGAGTTCGCTGGCGCCGTCGAGCTGCAGCCGCTGCAGGCCCGCTTGATCGGGCATCACATGGGTCTTGCCGGTGAGGGCCAGCGTGAGGCCGGCGCCGCGCAGCATCTCGCCGAGCGTGATTTCGCCCACCGACAGCGGCACGCGGTTCCAGGTGGCGCCGTGGCTGATGGCGTAGCGCCCGGTGTAGTAGCTCATGCGGCTGGGGCCGCACACGCCGCTGGTGACGTAGGCGCGATCGAAGCGCACGCCGCGCCGGGCGAGCGCGTCGATGTGGGGGGTCTTGATGCTCGGGTGGCCGGTGCAGCCGAGGTGGTCCCAGCGCAGCTGGTCGGCCATGATGAAGAGGATGTTCATGCGGCGCGTGCCCCTAACTCTTCACCCGAATGACGAGGAGAACGAGACTGCGTCAACATTATCATCGCCGCGAGCGTTGCAACCTTGGGGGGTCATGCGCACGATGCAGAGGTTGGTGGTTTCGGCTTTCGCTTTGCTTTGCAGCGCGAGTTGGGGGCAGGCCGCGCCGCCCGGCGGGGGTGGCGTCTATCGCTGCAAGGACGACCAGGGTCACTACATCACGCGTGATCGCTACATCGCCGAATGCTGGGACAAGGAGCAGGAGATCCTCAACCCGGATGGCTCGCGCAGAAGCCTGGTGCCGCCCACCCTCACGCCCGACGAGCGGGCGCGGCGCGAGGCCGCCGAGCAGGCCAAGCGAGACGCCGAGGCGGCCCGCAAGGACGCGATCAAATACGACCGCAACCTGCTGAGGCGATACCCCGACAAGGCGGCACACGACAAGGATCGCGCATCCGCGCTCGAGAGACTGCGTCTGGCCATTCAAAGTGCTGAAGCCCGCCTGCAGGAGCTCGCCGCCGAGCGCAAGCGGCTCGCCGATGAGGCCGAGTTCTATCGCGGCCGGCCGCTGCCGCCGGCGCTCAAGCAGCAGCTCGAAGGCAACGACGTGTCGGCAGCCGCCCAGCGCAACGCGATCAAGAATTCCCAGGCGGAGCAGGAACGCATCAACGTCCAGTTCGACGTCCAACTCGCTCGGTTGCGCAACCTCTGGGGGGACGCCCAGCCCGGGTCCCTGGGGCCGCCGCCGCAATAGTCGGGCCTTGACGGGCCTCAGGTGTGCTTGGCACCCCAATCGCGCATGGCCTTGACCACCGGCCCGAGACTCCTGCCCTTCTCGGTGAGCACGTATTCGAGCCGCGGCGGCCGCTCGCTGTAGATCTGCCGCTGCACGAGACCGTTGTCTTCGAGCGACTTCAAACGCGCCGACAGGATGTTGGGCGCGACACCGGGCAACGAGGTCTGGAAATCCTGGAAGCGCCGCGGCCCCTGCCGCAGCAGGTCGCGCAGCAGCAGCACGGTCCAGCGCTCGCCGATCAGGTCGAGCGTGCGCGCCACCGGGCAGTCGCTGATGTCGTAGGTCTTCGGCATGGCAAAAGCATAGCCGCTTGACTTTCCTTTGGCAAGTGACTACCGTATTGCAAGTGACTTGCGATGTGCAAGTTAATGCGAGGACCCGACATGCACAGTCTTTCCAGGTTCCTGATCATCGTTCTTGCTGGGGTCGCCACGCTGCTGCCGATCGCTCCGGGTGCCGCGACCCAGCCGGCCGCTGGGTCGCCAGAGCTGGAGTACCTGAAGCAGGTCAATCGCTGGCGGCCGCCGTCGGACCCGCAATTGCTGTTCTTGCTGATGGCCCAGTTTGCCAATGCCGGCCGTCACGCCGAGGGCATCGACTACTTCAACGACGCATTGCGGCGCTTCGGGCCTGGCTTGGACGACGTGCACAAAGGCCTGTACCTCACCGCGCTGGCGTCGTTGCGCGCCGGCCATGCCAAGCAGGTGTTCGTGCTTGCGCGCATCGGGTGGGTGCGCGACACCGTGAAAATGCTCGACGAAGCCAATCGGCTGACCGGCGGCAATGTCTTCGTCGTGCGCTGGATGTCGGGCGTGGTGCGTTCGCAGTTGCCCGGCTTTTTCGGCGAGCGCGATCAGGCGGTGAGCGACCTGCTGTGGTGCGAGTCGAACGCGGACAAGGCGCCGCATCTGGGATGGCTGCGCGAGGTGTACGCGCGGCTGGCGGTGCTGGAGCGCCAGCGCGGCGAGACCGCGAAGGCCGACCGCCACCAGGCGCTCAGCGGCATCGCCATCGACCCCACGCTGGCCGTGTTCACCACGCCGTTTTCCGAAGACGCGTCGGCCGGGCACGCGTTCTCGCCGCGCCGCATTCGTGAGGTGGTGCCGGGCACCGTGTACGCGCTGTCAGGCTTCGACTTCACCGAGTTCTACTTCGTGGTCTCGGCCGACCGGCGCGAACTGATCGCCATCGACGCCGGCGCGCGCGCCGACTCGGCGCGCGCGGCGCTCGACGCGTTGCGGGCCCGGGTGCCGGCGTTGCCGCC
This sequence comes from Burkholderiales bacterium, assembly GCA_044445225.1. Lineage (GTDB taxonomy): Bacteria > Pseudomonadota > Gammaproteobacteria > Burkholderiales > Burkholderiaceae_C > JAEUPI01. The sequence continues at coordinate 1,740 of JBIODO010000123.1, read as the reverse complement.
GCTGACCACGGTGCTGGTGACCCACGCGCACTGGGACCACGTGGGCGGGCAGCGCGCCTTTCGCAGCCTCGACCCGTCGCCGCGATTCATCGGCCGCGGCAACTACCGCGACGAGCTCGCGCGCGACGCCACCGCCAACCCGGACACGCTGAAGTTGTTCCTTGGCAAGACCTTCAGCCTCGACGACGTGCTGGCCTATCGGGCCGACGTGACAGTCGATCGGCCGACTGATCTCATCATCGGCGGCACGCGGTTTCAGCTGCTGCCCACGCGCGGCGGCGAAACCGACGACGCGATGCTGATCCACCTGCCCGAACTCGGCGTGCTGTTCGTGGGCGACGCCTTGATGCCGTATCTGGGTGCGCCGTTTCTCGAAGAGGGCAGCCTCGATGGCATGCTGGCCACGATCGACCAGGTGCTGGCGCTCAAGCCGCGCCAGATGCTGCACGGCCATGAGCCGCTGACGCGCCTGTTCTCGTCGACCGCCATGCTCGATGGTTTGCGCGGCCACCTCGTGTGGTTGCGCACCGAGGTGCTGCGCGCGATGCAAGGCGGGCTCGAGCGCGGCGCGATCCACGCGGCGAACTTGATACCACCCACGCTCGAGAGCAGCGGCTCGGACGTTCACCTGGCGTATCTGGTGCTGCGCGAGAACGTGATCAATCGACTGTTCGATCAGACGAGCGGCTATTGGCAGAACGGCACGCAAGGCCTCGATGTGCTGACCAACGCAGACTACGGTGCGGCGCTGGTGGACTACCTGGGTGTGTCGGATGCACAGCTCGCGGCGGCGGCGGAGCGCTTGGTCGCCGACGGCAAGCACGAGTTGGCGGCGGCCCTGCTGCGTTGGGGGCAGCCGCGTTTCCCCGACAGTGCACGGCAGGCGTCCGCGCGCAAGCTCGCCTACCTGAAGCTGATGGAAAAGTATCAGGAGTTCAACCCGTTCAAGTTCATCGTGTACGCGGGGCAGATCGACCAGTCTGCGGCGCAGATCGCCGCGCCGGGCGCGGTGCCGCCGCGGCCATGAATCAGGGCCGGCGACCGTCTGCCGTCAGATCAGGCTGCTGAAGCGCCGTTCGGCTTCGCTGCAATCACCGAACTCTGCGCGGGTCCACGCAGCGTCGTGGTAGGTGTTGAGATAGCGATCGCCGTTGTCGCACAAGAGGGACAGCACCGCGCCGGCCTCGTTGCGCTGGCGCATCTCGGTGGCCAGCAGGATCATCGCCACGAAGTTGGTGCCCGTCGATGGGCCGACCTTGCGGCCCAGCAGCCCCGACAGCAGCCGCATTGCAGCCACTGACTCGACGTTCGGCACCTCGACCATGCGGTCGACCAGCGTGGGAATGAAGCTCGGCTCCACGCGCGGGCGGCCGATGCCTTCGATGCGCGAGCCGCGCGAGGTGAGGGTGGCATCGCCGCTCTTGTGATAGGCCGCGAACACCGAGCCCTCGGGGTCGGCCACGCACAGGCCCGTGGCATGTCGCTGGTAGCGCACATAGCGGCCGATGGTGGCGCTGGTGCCGCCCGTGCCCGCGGCCACCACGATCCAGCGTGGCACCGGGTGGCGCTCGTCGGCCATCTGCTCGAAGATGCTCTGCGCGATGTTGTTGTTGCCGCGCCAGTCGGTGGCGCGCTCGGCGTAGGTGAACTGGTCCATGTAGTGGCCGCCGGTCTCGCGCGCCAGGCGCTGCGCGGCGGCATACACCTCGCCAGCATGGTCGACGAAATGCGAGCGTCCGC
>JBIODO010000122.1:0-10198 GCA_044445225.1 Burkholderiales bacterium | reverse complement strand
GCAGTCGCGATACGCGTGCGCACTTGTTGTAACTTCGCTGCGACGCTGCTCATAATGCCCGGCAGCCTACACCCCCAACGGCGTTTCAATGGACATCACGCAACTGCTCGCGTTCTCGGTCAAGAACAAGGCTTCCGACCTGCACTTGTCGTCGGGCCTGCCGCCGATGATCCGCGTGCACGGCGACGTACGCCGCATCAACGTCGACCCGCTCGAGCACAAATCTGTGCACGACATGGTGTACGACATCATGAACGATGCGCAGCGCAAGCACTACGAGGACACGCTGGAGTGCGACTTCAGCTTCGAGATCCAGGGGCTGGCGCGCTTTCGTGTCAACGCGTTCAACCAGAACCGCGGCGCGGCCGCGGTGTTTCGCACGATTCCGAGCAAGATCCTCACGCTCGAGCAGCTGAACACGCCCAAGATCTTCGCCGAGCTGTCGCTCAAGCCGCGTGGGCTGGTGTTGGTGACCGGCCCCACCGGCTCGGGCAAGAGCACGACGCTGGCCGCGATGGTCAACCACCTGAACGAAAACGAATACGCGCATGTGCTGACGGTGGAAGACCCGATCGAGTTCGTGCACGAGAGCAAGAAGTGCCTGGTCAACCAGCGTGAGGTCGGGCCGCACACGCTGAGCTTTGCCAACGCACTGCGCTCGGCGCTGCGCGAGGACCCTGATGCGATCCTGGTAGGCGAAATGCGCGACCTGGAGACGATCCGCCTGGCGCTGACCGCGGCGGAAACCGGCCACCTGGTGTTCGGTACGCTGCACACCAGCTCTGCCGCCAAGACGATCGACCGCGTGGTCGACGTGTTCCCGGCCGCCGAGAAAGAGATGGTGCGCGCGATGCTGTCGGAGTCGCTGGTCGCCGTCATCTCGCAGACGCTGTGCAAACTCAAGGATGGCTCGGGCCGCGTGGCGGCGCACGAGATCATGATCGCCAACTCGGCGATCAAGAACCTGATCCGCGAAAACAAGATCGCGCAGATGTACTCGTCGATCCAGACCGGCCAGAGCGCCGGCATGCAGACGCTCGACCAGAACCTCACCGATCTCGTACGCCGCAACGTCGTGTCGCCCGCCGAGGCGCGCGCCAAGGCGAAGGTCCCTGAAAACTTCCCCGGCTGATTGCCGTCGACAAGCCGTGAAGAAACTACTCGATCGCCTGGCGGGCAACCGCCGCGAGAACCCCGAGACGCCGGACTCCGGCTACTTCTCCACCATGTTCCTCGAGCGCGAGGAAGAGACACCAAGACTGGTGCCGTGGGGTGTGCGCGCCGGGCAGTTGCAAGCGCAATCGGTCGACCCCACCGAGGGTGCGCAGAAGTTCGCCCGCGCATGGAACAACGACCGCCACGCCGTCGCGCTGGTCGAGGCCGAACTCAAGCGCCTGACCGAGTACCTCACGTTTGTCAGCCTGACGCCTGACAGCGAGGTGATCGCGCAGGACGAACAGGGCGACTATCTGCTGATCGTGCTCGAAGGCACGATCGCGGTCGACCGCGTGCAGCCGTGGGGCGGCCGCGCCCGTCTGGGCGAGGCGCGCGTGGGCGACCTGCTGGGCGAGATGTCGCTGCTCGACGCCGGCACGCGGTTCTCGTCGTGCCGCACGCTGACGCCTTGCCTGGTGGCCGTGCTCGAGGCGCATGCGCTGGACCGAATGATGAAAGACGACCCCCGGCTGGCCGCGGTGTTGCTGGCGGCGCTGGCGCGCCGCCTGTCGCTGCGCCTGCGGCAAGCCAGCGCGCGCCTGAGCGCGCTGCTGACCAGCTCGACTTGATGCCGGCAGCGCCCGGGAGAAGACAACATGGAACGCGACCAGGCTTCAAAGTTCGTCAACGATCTGCTGCGCTTGATGATCTCGCGCAACGGCTCAGACCTGTTCCTGACCGCCGACTTTCCGCCCGCTGTGAAGGTCGACGGCAAGGTGACCAAGGTGTCGCCGCAACCGCTGACCGGCCAGCACACGATGGCGCTGGCGCGCGCGGTGATGAACGACAAGCAGGCCGCCGAGTTCGAGAAGACCAAGGAGTGCAATTTCGCGATCTCGCCGCAGGGCATCGGGCGTTTTCGATGCAACGCGTTCGTCCAGATGGGGCACATCGGCCTGGTGTTTCGCGTCATCCCGCAGACACTACCCACGGTAGACCAGCTCGGCCTGCCCAAGGTGCTGAAGGACGTGACGATGACCAAGCGCGGGCTGGTCATCATGGTGGGCGCCACCGGTTCGGGCAAGAGCACGTCGCTGGCGGCGATGGTCGACTGGCGCAACGAGCACTCTCACGGCCACATCATCACCATTGAAGATCCGGTGGAGTTCGTGCATCCGCACAAGAACTGCATCATCACGCAGCGTGAGGTCGGCATCGACACCGACGGCTGGGAGATGGCGCTGAAGAACACGCTGCGCCAGGCGCCCGATGTCATCCTGATGGGCGAGATCCGCGATCGCGAGACGATGGAACATGCGGTGGCCTTCGCCGAAACCGGCCACCTGTGCATGGCCACCTTGCACGCCAACAGCGCCAACCAGGCGCTGGACCGCATCATCAACTTCTTCCCCGAGGAGCGGCGCGCGCAATTGTTGATGGACCTGTCGCTCAACCTGAAGGCCATCATCTCGCAGCGGCTGCTGCCGCGCGAAGAGGGCAAGGGCCGCATCGCCGCAGTGGAGATCATGCTCAACACGCCGCTGGTGTCGGACATGATCTTCAAGGGCGAGGTCGGCGAGCTGAAGGAACTGATGAAGCGCTCGCGCGAACTCGGTATGCAGACTTTCGACCAAGCGCTGTTCGATCTCTACGAAGGCCGGCACGTCTCGTATGAAGACGCGCTGCGCAACGCCGACTCGGTGAACGACCTGCGGCTGCAAATCAAGCTCAACAGCTCACGCGCACGCAACCAGGATCTGGCCGCGGGGACCGAACACCTGACGATCGTTTGACGCCGGCAGCCCTCGGCGACTGAGCCGAGGTGCGCTAAGGACAAGGGCCGCGGCTTAAACTGGCGGCCCTTTTTCATTCGAGGCCCCGCCATGAAGACCTACGAGCCGACGCCGTCGCGCAAGACTGCATTTCTCGGTCTGGGCGTGATGGGGCACCCGATGGCGGGGCATCTGGCGCGTGCTGGCCATTCGGTGACGGTCTACAACCGCACGGTCGCCAAGGCGCAGGCTTGGGCCGGTGAATACGGCGGGCGCGCAGCGCCAACGCCGTGCGAGGCGGCTGCGGGCGCCGATTTCGTCTTCGCCTGCGTCGGCAACGATGGCGACCTGCGTTCGGTGATGCTCGGCGAGCAGGGCGCGTTCGCGGGCATGAAACCTGGCGCGGTGCTCGTCGACCACACCACGGCGTCGGCCGCCATTGCGCGCGAGTTGAGTGCTGCGGCCAAAGCCAAGGGCTTGTCGTTCATCGATGCGCCGGTGTCGGGCGGCCAGGCCGGTGCGGTCAACGGCCTGCTGACCGTCATGTGCGGCGGCGAGCCAGCCGCGTTCGACGCCATGCGCCCGGTGGCGATGGCGTTCTCGCGCGCCGTTACGCTGGTGGGCGGCAGCGGCGCGGGCCAGCTCGCAAAAATGGTGAATCAAGTGTGCATCGCCGGCCTCGTGCAGGGCCTGTCGGAGGGCATCGCGTTCGGCCAGAAGGCGGGCTTGGACATGAAGTTGGTGCTCGACGTGATCGGCAAAGGCGCGGCGCAAAGCTGGCAACTCGACAACCGCGGCACGACGATGGTCGACGACAAGTTCGACTTCGGCTTCGCGGTCGACTGGATGCGCAAGGACCTCGGCCTCGTGCTCGACGAGGGCCGCCGCAATGGCGCGCACCTGCCGGTCACCGCGCTGGTGGACCAGTTCTACAGCGACGTGCAAACGATGGGCGGCACGCGCTGGGACACCTCGAGCCTGATCAAGCGGTTGCGCTGAACACCCCGCCAACGGCTATTTCTTGGGCGCTGTCGCAGGCTCGGTCTTCGTCTGCGCCTCGCTGAGCTCGGCCTCGGTGATGACCTCGAACACGCGCACCACCTTCTGCACGCCGCTGACGGTGCGCGCCAGGTCGGTGGCTCGCGTGGCCTCGCGTTCGGTGACGCGGCCCATCAGGTAGACGTTGCCGCGCTCGGTGATCACCTTGAACGCGTTGGCCTGCAAGTCCTTTGCGTCGATGTAGGTGGCTTTGACCTTGGTGGTCAAGTACGAATCATTGGAGCGCGTGGACATCGAACTGGGCAGCATCACGGCCAGTTCGTTGACCGTCGAACGCACGTTCTCCACGCGCTGAACCGCCTGCTCGATCGCCGTGCGATCGGCCTCGGTGCCGGCCTCGCCGGTGAGCAGCACCATGCGGTTGTAGCTCGTGATGTTGACGTGCGCGCGGTCGCCCACCAGGTCACCGATGCGACTGCTGGCTTTGGACTCGATCTCCTTGTCTTCCACCTGCGTGCCGGTGGTGCGCCGATCCAGCGCCACCATTGTGCCACCCACCATCGCGCCGCCGACCGCCAGCGCACAGCCGCCAAGTTGCACCGCCGCAAGCGCGGCAACCAGCCAGACCAGCGGCGTTCGGTTTCTGTGTTGCTTCGAAGACGTCTTGTCAGTCATGCAGGATCCTGTTCTCCCAACAATTGAAGGTCGATCGCGTCGCACAAGCTGTGCAGGATCAGCAAGTGCATCTCCAGCACGCGTGCGCTGCGATCGTGCGGCACGGTGATCGCGGCGTCGGTCTCGCCGAGCGCGGCGCGCAGTGCGCCGCCGCTGCGGCCGAGCAGCGCAATGACGGCCATGTCCTTGGCGTGCGCTGCCTGCACGGCCGCGAGCACAGCCTCGTGCTCGCCCTCGACGTCGAGCAGCAGCAGCAGATCGCCCGGCGAGCCGAGCGTGGACACCTGCCTCGCTAGCACCGATGGCACACCGCCAGCCACCGACAACTGGCTCGACACCACGGCGTCGGCGCCCAAGGCGATCACCGCCAAGCCCGGCCGTTCGCGCTCGAAACGGCCCATTAGCTGCGCCGCGCACAGCGACGCGAGGGCCGCCGAGGGCCCGATCCCGCAGACCAGCAGCTTGCCGCCTGCGGTGAGCACGCCCACGATGGCCTGCGAGGCCTCGGCGATCGGCCGCGTCAACGACTCTGCCGATCGGTATTTCAGGTCCGCCGCATCGAAGAACTGCTGCTGGATGCGCTGCTCGAGCATGGGGGGCGATGATAAGTCAGCCGTTTGTGTCGAAATGAGTGCGCGGGTTCACAGCGGGCCACCCCGGGGTCAGGCATCGAACGCGGCACGAATCCACTGCACGGTGGCGCCGTCGATCGCCACCACGTCGAAGCGGCACGGCGGCAATCGCGCCAGACCGGCCAGGTAGTGGCGGGCGGCCAGCACCAGGCGTTGCTGCTTGCGCGCGGTCACGCTGGCCAGTGCACCTCCGAACGTGGTGTCAGCGCGCGAGCGCACTTCGACGAACACCACGGTGCCGTCGCGCTCGCGCACGATCAGGTCGATTTCGCCGCCGCGCGCCCGCGGCCCGCGCGCCACCCGATAATTGCGGCACAGCAGCGCCAGGCCGTGGCGCTGCAGGTGCTCCAAAGCGAGCGTTTCGGCGCGGTCGCCCACAGACTTCGGCGTTGTTGCCACCTGGCCTCCTTGAACCTCGACGCGTTGCACTGCAAACAAACGGCCGCGGCGGCGGCCGGTGCACAGGACTATCCCGCGCCGGCGCTGTATGTGGTGGCCACGCCAATCGGCAACCTGGCCGATCTGAGCCTGCGCGCGCTGCACTTACTTGGGCTGGTCGACATGGTGGCTTGCGAAGACAGCCGTGTCACGCGCCGCCTGTTGCGCCACTTTGCCATCGACAAGCCGCTGCTCGCATTGCACCAGCACAACGAGCGCGAGGCGGCCGATGATGTACTGCGTCATCTGGCCGCTGGCGCGCGCGTGGCCTACGCAAGCGACGCCGGCACGCCGGCCATCTCGGATCCCGGCGCAGCGCTCGTGCAAGCGGTGGCCGCCGCGGGTTTTCGCGTCGTGCCGATCCCCGGCGCCAGCAGCGTGACGGCTGCACTGAGTGTGGCCGGCGACGCGGCGGCCACTGGGTTTCGCTTCTGCGGATTCGCGCCGAGCAAGGGAGCGGCGCGGCAGCGCGCCTGGGACGGCGCGTGCGCGGATGCTGGCGCCCAGGTGTGGCTCGAGGCACCCCACCGCATCGGGGCGTTAGCCGACGAGTGGGCTGCGCGGTGCGGCTCGCGGCCCGTCACGCTGTGCCGTGAGTTGACCAAGCAGTTCGAGTCGGTGGTCACTCTGGAGGCGTCCCAATTGCCCCAATGGCTCGGCGCCGGACCCGAGCGCACGCGCGGCGAGTTCGTGCTGGTGCTGCATGCGCTGCCGCTGCAGCACGCCGCCGACGCCGCCGACCCGCAGGAAGCAGCGCTGCATGCGGCTGCGGCCGTCGAGCCGATGCGGGTATTGGACCTGCTGCTGGCTGAACTGCCGCTCAGGCAAGCCGTGGCCTTGGCCGCAAGCATCAGCGGCGCGCCGCGCAATGCACTGTATGAACTGGCGCTGCAGCGGCGCGACGCCGGTCAGCAGCCGCGCTGAAGGGGAGCCGCTTGGGCCACCACGGCGAGGTGTGCGCTCCTACAATGCATCGATGATTTCACGCGAACCGACCATCGAACGCCTGGCGTTGGCGCGCCGCCTGCTGCTGGAGCCTGCCGGGCTCGATGAAAGCGCGCTGCAGGAGGCGCTCGGCTGCATCGGTGACCATCGGGTCGACGATTGCGACCTGTACTTCCAGATCACGCGCCACGAGGGCTGGAGCCTCGAGGAAGGCATTGTCAAGAGCGGCAGCTTCGGCATCGACCAGGGCGTGGGCGTGCGCGCGGTGGCTGGCGAGAAGACGGCGTTCGCCTACTCCGACGACATCTCGCGAGCGGCGCTGCTCGACGCCGCACGCACCGTGCGCAGCATCGCCGCGGCCGGGCAGAGCAAGCGTGTCAAGGTGGGCGAGCGCGCGTCGCAAATTGCGGCCAGCCATGCGCTGTACTCGGCGATCGACCCCATCGCCACGCTCGACAGCACGCAGAAGGTCGCGTTGCTCGAGCGGGTGGAGCGGTTGGCGCGCTCGCGCGATCCGCGCATCGTGCAGGTGATGGCCAGCCTCGCCGCCGAGTACGACGTGGTGATGGTGGCGCGCGCCGACGGCACCCGCGCCGCCGACGTGCGGCCGCTGGTGCGCGTGTCGATCACCGTGATCGCCGAATCCAACGGCCGGCGCGAGATCGGCAGCGGCGGTGGCGGCGGGCGCTTCGGACTCAACTATTTTCAAGACGACGTGCTCGCGCGCTACGTCGATCAGGCGGTCAACGCGGCGCTGACCAATCTGGAGTCGCGCCCTGCACCTGCCGGCGAAATGACGGTCGTCCTCGGCCCCGGCTGGCCCGGCGTGCTGCTGCACGAGGCAGTGGGCCATGGCCTGGAGGGCGACTTCAACCGCAAAGGCTCGTCCACGTTCTCGGGCCGCATCGGCCAGCGCGTGGCAGCCAAGGGCGTGACCGTGCTCGACGACGGCACACTACCCGACCGCCGCGGCTCGCTCAACGTCGACGACGAGGGCCACGCGACGCAGCGCAACGTGCTGATCGAAGACGGCATCCTGAAGGGCTACATCCAGGACGCGATGAATGCCCGTTTAATGCAGGTCAAGCCCACCGGCAATGGTCGACGCGAGAGTTATGCCCATGTGCCGATGCCGCGCATGACCAACACCTACATGCTGAGTGGCGACAGGACCAAGGAAGAGATCGTCGCCAGCCTCGACCGCGGCTTGTACGCCACCAATTTCGGCGGCGGCCAGGTCGACATCACCAGCGGCAAATTCGTTTTCTCGGCCAGTGAGGCGTTCTGGGTCGAGAAGGGCCGCATCCTGTACCCGGTGAAGGGCGCCACGCTGATCGGCAACGGCCCTGATGCGCTGACCCGCATCAGCATGATCGGCAACGACATGTCGCTCGACACCGGTGTCGGTGTCTGCGGCAAGGACGGGCAGAGCGTGCCGGTGGGTGTGGGCCAGCCGACGCTGCGCATCGACCGGCTGACGGTGGGGGGGACCGCGTGACACGAAGCATCCCTGCGGACGCTTCGTAGCGGTTCCCGGGCCCGGCATGCAGGCCGAGCCCCGGGCAGCAGCCGTCTCGGATCGTGTTAGAGTGCCTGCGATGCGTCGCCTGCCGTTTTTCTTTGCGTACTTTTGGTTCTCGCCCATCACCGGCGGCTGGACGAACGTGCGCACCTGACAAACACGACGCAACCCAGACCAAACCGCCGGCAACCCCGGCGGTTTTTTCTTGCCAGCTGCCGATCTTCGAAACCGCAAGGAGCGATCTTCATGGCCCCGCGACAGTCCACCGGCGACCCGCTCGAGAGCACGCACAGCTTCTCGCTGAGCGAGCGCACCAGCCAGACCGACGACCAGCGCATCCGCGACGTCACGCCGCTGCCGCCGCCCGAGCACCTGATCCGCTTCTTTCCGATCGCCGACACGCCGGTCGAGAAACTGATCGGCCGCACGCGCGCCACGCTGCGCAAGATCATGCAGGGTGAAGACGACCGCTTGCTGGTGGTGATCGGGCCGTGCTCGATCCACGATCCGGCGGCCGCGCTCGACTACGCGCGCAAGCTCAAGGCAGAGCGTCTGCGCTTCGCCGACACGCTGGAGATCGTGATGCGGGTGTATTTCGAGAAGCCGCGCACCACGGTCGGTTGGAAGGGGCTGATCAACGACCCCTACCTCGACGAGAGCTACCGCATCCACGAGGGCCTGCGCATTGCGCGGCAACTGCTGGTGGAAATCAACCGCCTCGGCGTGCCGGCGGGCAGCGAATTCCTCGACGTGATCAGCCCGCAGTACATCGGCGACCTGATCAGTTGGGGCGCCATCGGTGCGCGCACCACCGAGAGCCAAGTGCACCGCGAGTTGGCGTCGGGCCTGTCGGCGCCGATCGGCTTCAAGAACGGCACCGACGGCAACCTGAAGATCGCGGTCGACGCGATCCAGGCAGCAGCGCGGCCGCATCACTTCTTGTCGGTGCACAAGAACGGCCAGGTGGCGATCGTCGAGACCAAGGGCAACGCCGACTGCCACGTGATCCTGCGTGGCGGCAAGGTGCCCAACTACGACGCGGGGAGCATCGCCGTCGCGTGTCAGGAGATCGAAGCCACCAAGCTGCCGTGCCGCCTGATGGTCGACTGCAGCCACGCCAATTCCGGCAAGCAGCACCAGCGCCAGATCGAGGTGGCGCGCGACGTCGCCGCACAGATCGCCAGCGGCGCACGCTGCGTCTTCGGTCTGATGGTGGAGAGCCACCTGGTCGACGGCGCGCAGAAGTTCAGCCCCGGCAAGGACGACCCGGCGGCGCTCGAATACGGCAAGAGCATCACCGACGCCTGCATCGGCTGGGACGACTCGCTCACCGTGCTGAAGGTGCTCGATCAGGCCGTGCGCGCGCGCCGCGCTTGAGCGAGCGTGCCGGGCGACACGACTGACTGCCCGCCCGGGACGGGCGCGGCTCAGGGTGCTTGTTCGTCGCGCTGCAGCCGGCGGCTGCGCCAGTACACGTCGTCGCCGCCGAGTCCGTCGAGGTTGGCGCGGTTGAGGACCCGCGCCAGCACGAACAACAGGTCGCTCAACCGGTTGAGGTATTGGCGCGGCACGGCGTTGACGGCGTCGGTCTCGCCCAGTGTCACCAGCGCGCGTTCGGCGCGGCGCGCCACCGTGCGGGCGACATGTGCGATCGCGGCGCTGCGGCTGCCGCCGGGCAAGATGAATTCGGCCAGCGCAGGCAACGTGGCGTTATAGCGCTCGAGTGCCTGGTCGAGCGCCGCCACCGCATCGGCGTGCAACAACGCCTGGCCGGGCAGCGACAGCTCGCCGCCCAGGTTGAACAGCTGGTGCTGCACCTGCTGCAGCAGCGCGCGCACATCGTCGGGCAGCGGTTCGGCCAACAGCACGCCGAGTTGCGAATTGAGCTCGTCCACGTCGCCCATCGCAGCCACCCGGCGGTGGCTCTTGGCGACCCGTGCGCCGTCGGCCAGGCCGGTGCTGCCGTTGTCGCCGGTGCGGGTGGCGATGCGGGTCAAGCGGTTGCCCATGCCGGCATCGTAACCCCGCGCGGCGCGTGCAGCCGCGGCTTCCTACAATGG
>JBIODO010000121.1:0-10233 GCA_044445225.1 Burkholderiales bacterium | reverse complement strand
GTTCAGGCAACGCCGCGCTTCCTTGAGCGCCGTCTCGAGGTCGAACCCGAGTTCCACCTCGACCTTGATGCTCTTCAGCGCCTTCTCGGCCTTGGCCCACGGCACCTTGAAGCGCAGGTCGTCGCTTGGCGCGTTGTCGTAGCTCCACTCGTGGATGCCCATCTTCTGCGACATCATGTTCACGAACGGGGCCGGACGGCGCGTCACGTCCTCGCCGTGCAGCAGGCGATCGATCGACACCGCCGCTTCGTGGCCGTGCGCCACTGCAGTGATGATGTTCTTGGGCCCGAGCGCGGCGTCGCCGCCGAAGAACACGTGCGGCAGCGAAGCCTGGAAGGTGACCTTGTCGAGCACCGGCAGGCCCGTGGCATCGTCGAACGCGATGCCGCTGTCGCGCTCGATCCACGGGAACGCGTTTTCCTGGCCCACCGCCACCAGCACTTCGTCACACGGAAAGTCGACATCGGGCTCGCCGGTGGGCACCAGGTTGCGCCTGCCCTTGGCGTCGTACACCGACTTGACGATCTGAAAGCGCATGCCCGTGAGCTTGCCGTTGTCGTGCAGGAAGGCCAGCGGCACGTGGCACGGCAGGATCGGGATGCCCTCGTGCATCGCGTCTTCCTTCTCCCACGGCGAGGCTTTCATGTCTTCGAAAGTCGAGCGCACGATCACCTTGACGTCGTCAGCGCCCATGCGCCGCGCGGAGCGGCAGCAGTCCATCGCGGTGTTGCCGCCACCGAGCACGATGACGCGTTTGCCGATGGCCGACACGTGGCCGAAGTACACCGATGCCAGCCAGTCGATGCCGATGTGGATCTTGGCCTTCGCTTCCTGGCGGCCTGGGATGTCGAGCTCGCGCCCGCGCGGTGCGCCGCAGCCCACGAACACGGCGTCGAAGTTTTGCGCCAGCAGCGCCTTCATCGAATCGATGCGCGCGCCGCCGCGATAGTCGACCCCGAGGCCGATCACGTAGCCGACCTCTTCGTCGATCACCTCTTCGGGCAGCCGAAAGCGTGGCACCTGCGTGCGCATGAAGCCGCCCGCCTTGGCATCGCCTTCGAAGATCGTCACCGTGTAGCCCTGCACGACCAGGTCTCGCGCCACGGTCAGTGATGCCGGGCCAGCGCCGACGCAGGCGATGCGCTTGCCGTTCTTCGGTGCCGGCCGCGGCAACATCGCGCGCACCTCGCCATCTTTGAAGTCGGCCGCCACCCGCTTGAGCCGGCAGATGGCAACGGCCTCGGGTTTCACCGCATTCTTGTCTTCGACGCGGCCGCGGCGGCAGGCCGGCTCGCACGGTCGGTCGCAGGTGCGTCCAAGGATGCCGGGAAAGACATTGCTCTCCCAGTTCACCATGTAGGCGTCGTCGTAGCGGCCCTGGGCGATCAGACGGATGTACTCGGGGACGGGAGTGTGGGCCGGGCAAGCCCATTGGCAGTCGACGACCTTGTGGAAGTAGGTCGGGTCCGCCACGTCAGTGGGGTGCACTCAGGTTGTCTCCTGCGAGCCCGTCCCGACGCGAGGCGACGATTCGCGACCCGCGTCGATCAGACCCGTGAAATCGGTAACGCGTCGAGTCTACGCCCGTTGCGTAAAGCAGGCTTGAGTGCCAGCCCGAATGGCCGATACCCCAACAGTCTGCTGTGAACTCGAGGCACGGTGACCTTCGGGCGATCACCTGTGTCCGGATTTCTCAGCGCCGGTGATTCGTTGCGACGAGCTCTCTGATGCCAAGCCCGACCCTGCCAGCCTCCCTCCGTTCAGCCGAACAGGCATCGGCGCACTCACACCGTGCGCCGCTGCCTGCCCCGCAACCCTACGGCCGTCCCATCGCCGCCGTCGTGGAGGCTGCGCTGGCCCAACCGAAGGATGCACTGCAGACCGCGCGTGACCTGCTGGAGCAACTGGGCGGGCAGCGTGGCTGGTCATGGGGCGGGCTGTGGCAGCCGTCGACGGCGACAGGCGACTGGCATTGCGAAGTCCAATGGCAAGCCGCCGACGCATTGCCCGTGGCAGCACCGCGCGCTGCGACCGGCTCCGCCGACGCCGCCGTGTTGCAGGCGCTGTGTTCGGCGCAAGCCAAGGCGCAGGTCCTGGAACTGCCTTCGCGGCCGTCCGCCGGGCGCGAGGCGGTGGCGCGGCGCGCCAGCGTGGACCGCGTGCTGCGCATACCGCTGCGGGTGGCCGGCAGCGTGGTGGGCGTGCTCGAATGGCTGGGCAAGCCACGCGACGCGCAAGCCGATGAATTGCTGGCTCACGCTGATCTGCTGAGCCGCACGCTGGGCCTGCTGCTGGATCACCACCGGGCCACGATCGACCTCAAACAGTTCAGGCACATCGTCGATGCGTTGCCCGACATGGTGTACCTGGTCGACCGCGAGCAGATGCGCTTCGTCTACGCCAACGTCACGGCGTGCCGCAACGCGAACTACTCGTTCGAGGAGTACACGCGGCTGGGTCCGCACGACGTGATGCCCGTGCCGCGCCAGGAGATCGAACGATCCTACGACGCGCTGATCGCCGAGCCAGGCAAGACGACCATGATCGAAACCGTGGGCCTGGGCGCTGGCAACCGCAAGGCTTACATCGAAGTGCGCCGCAGCGCGATCCGCGTTGGCGAGCGCTGGATGATCCTGGCCATCTCACGCGACATCAGCGAGCGCAGGCTGGCCGAGCGCGTGTCGCAACGCATGGCGCGCATGTTCAACTCGCTGGTGGCCACCAACGAGGCGCTGCTGCACGCCACCACGCGCGATGCGTTGTTCGAGTCGATCTGCGCCGCGGCCGTCGAAGGGGGCAACTTCCTGGCCGGTGCGCTGGTGCTGCCCGGTGGCGCCGACGGCATGGCGCAGGTGGTGGCGGCCTCCGGGCCGATGGCAGCCGAGCTGCGCAAGGCCCGCATTGCCACCGATCCGACCACGGCCGAGGGGCGCGGCCTGGTCGGCGAGGCCTTCCGCACAGCCCTGCCCGTCGTGGCGCATGACTTCCTGAACGACGAGCGCACGCGCCCCTGGCACGCGGTGGCGCGCGCGGCCAAGCTTGTCAGCGCCGCGGCGGTGCCGATCGTGCTCGAGGGCCAAGTGCTCGGGGTGCTGGTGTTCTATTCGGCCGACAAGCGCGGACTCACCGACGAGGTGGTGGTGCTGCTGCAGCGCATGTCGGACAACATCGCGTTCGCGCTGAATACGCTCGACCACGAGGAAGATCGCGCGCGCAGCCACAATCGCATCAGCTACCTCGCCAACCACGATGCGCTGACGGGCCTGCCCAACCGGCTGATGTTCGGAGAACAGCTCGAATCGGCGCTGCTGCACGCGCAGCGCCACCAGCGCACGTGCGCGGTGCTGTTCATCGATCTCGACCGTTTCAAGTTGATCAACGACAGCCTCGGGCACGATGCCGGCGACGAGCTGTTGCAGGTGATGTCACAGCGCCTGAAGGCTTGCCTGCGCGCCAGCGACATCGTGGCGCGCCTGGGCGGCGACGAGTTCGTGGTGCTGCTGCGCGAGGTGTCGGAAGTCCACCACATCGGCACCGTGGCGCGCAAGATCCTCGATGCGGCGCTCGAACCGATCGAGCTCAACGGCCAGGAGTGCCGCATCTCCGCCAGCGTGGGCGTCAGCGTGTACCCCGGCGACGGGCAGGACGCGGCCACGCTGATGAAGAACGCCGACATGGCGATGTACAGCGCCAAGGAAGAAGGCAAGAACAACTTTCAGTTCTTCTCCACCGAGATCCGCTCGCAGTCGATCGAGCGCCTGACGCTGGAGACCCGCTTGCGCCGCGCGCTGGAGCGCAAGGAGCTGCTGCTGCACTATCAGCCCAAGCTCGATGTGCGCAGCGGTGCCATCACCGGCGTCGAGGCCCTCTTGCGTTGGCAGAGCCCTGAGTTCGGCATGATCGCGCCCGGCGAGTTCATCGGCCTGGCCGAGGAGACCGGCCTCATCGTGCCAATTGGGCGCTGGGTGTTGCACACCGCGTGCGCGCAGAACGCGGCATGGATCCAGGCCGGGCTGCCTGCGGTCAGCATGGCAGTCAACCTGTCGGCGCGCCAGTTCGCCAACGATTCGCTGATCGACGACGTCGAGCTGGCGCTGCGCGAATCAGGCATGGCGGCGGGCCTGCTGGAGCTGGAGATCACCGAGGGCATGGTGATCACCAATCCGGAGCGCGCGCTGCGCGTGCTCAACAGCATCAAGGCGATGGGTGTGCGGCTGGCGATCGACGACTTCGGCACCGGGTACTCGTCGCTGGCGCAACTGAAGCACTTCCCGATCGACACGCTGAAGGTCGACCGCTCGTTCATCCGCGACATCCCCAACGACAACGAGGATCGCGCGATCACCGAGGCGATCATCGCGATGGGCAAGTCGCTGGGCCTGAACGTGGTGGCCGAAGGTGTTGAAACCGTGCAGCAGCTTGACTTCCTGCGCCACAAGGACTGCGACGAGATGCAGGGCTTCTACTTCAGCAAGCCGGTGGCGCCCGACGACCTGGCGCAGTTGCTGCGACGGCACCAGGCGGCGCCCGCAGCGCCGGCAGGCTCAAATCGCGACGACGCGCACGCCTGACTTCATGCCAGGGGCGAGCTTGCCCTTGCGGGCACGCTTGCCGGCATAGGCGGCCAGCGCCGTGCCGCGCAAGGTCTCCTCCCTGGGCTTGCCGCCGCGGCCGGTGCCGAGCACGGTGATCGCGCCGTGGCAGGTGGCCACCGACAACAACGGATCCTTGGCGTCCACGGCCATCAACGTCAGGCCACGCCCGCCATTGGATTGCAGCTTGACCTCGTCGAGCGGGAACAGCAACAGATGGCCCGACAGCGACAGGCAAGCCAGTTGGTCGTGATCAGGCGCCACGGCCACCGGCGGCAGCAGGTTGTCGCCCGGCTCCAGCGAGAGAAACGCCTTGCCCCCGCGCTGGCGGCTCTGCATGTCGGCAGCCAACGCCCGCAAGCCGAAGCCGCCGGTGTTGGCCAACATCAGTGTGGTGTCGCCATGGCCGGCAAAGTAGTGCGCGGCCTGCGTGCCGCTTTCGAGCTCAATCAATGAGGTGATCGGCTGGCCGTCGCCACGTCCGCCGGGCAGGCTCGACACCGCCACGCTGTAGACGCGTCCGTTGGAGCCAAACGCCAGCAGCGTGTCGACACTGCGGCAGGCGAAGGTGCCGTACAGTCCGTCGCCAGCTTTGAACGCCAGTGTGTTGCCGTCGATTTCGTGGCCCTGCATGCGGCGCACCCAGCCCTTGAGGCTGACCGCCACGGTGACCGGCTCGTCAACCACGCGGATCTCGGCCACTGCCTTCTTCTCCGCCTGGATCAGCGTGCGGCGCTCGTCGCCGTGCGTCTTGGCGTCGGTCTCGATCTCCTTGATCACAGTGCGCTTGAGCGCCGCGGGGCTGCCCAGGATGTCTTGCAGCTTGCTCTGGTCTTCGCGCAATTCCTTGAGCTCCTGCTCGATCTTGATGGCCTCGAGCCGCGCCAACTGGCGCAGCCGCAGATCGAGGATGTCGTCGGCTTGGACGGAGCTGAGTTTGAACTTGGCGATCAGTGCCGGCTTGGGCTCGTCGCTCTTGCGGATGATGCGGATCACCTCGTCGATGTTCAGCAGCACCAGCTGCCGGCCCTCGAGGATGTGGATGCGATCGAGCACCTTCTGCAGCCGGTGCTGCGAGCGCCGCTGCACCGTGGCCTGGCGGAAAGCCACCCACTCCAGCAGCACCTGTCGCACGCCCTTTTGCGTGGGCTTGCCGTCGCGGCCGACCATCGTGAGGTTGATCGGCGCGCTGGTTTCCAAGCTGGTGTGCGCCAGCAGCGTCGCCGCGAGCTCGGCCGGATCGATGGTCCGTGTCTTCGGTTCGAACACCAGCCGCACGGGTGCGTCCTTGCCGGACTCGTCGCGCACCGTGTCGAGCACGGCGAGTACCGTCTGCTTCAATTGCACCTGCTCTTGGGTGAGCGCTTTCTTGCCGGCCTTGATCTTGGGATTGGTCAGCTCCTCGATTTCTTCGAGCACTTTCTGCGCGCTGGTGTAGGGCGGCAACTCGGTGACCACCATCTGCCATTGGCCGCGCGCCAAGTCCTCGGTCTTCCAGCGCGCGCGCACCTTCAGCGATCCGCGCCCCACGGCGTAGGCAGCGCGGATGTCATCGTCGCCGCTGATGATCTGGCCGCCGCCGGGGTAGTCGGGCCCGGGCAGCAGCGCGAACAACTCGTCGTCGCTGAGTTTGTCGTTGCGCAGCAGCGCCACCGCGGCGGCCGCCACCTCGCGCAGGTTGTGGCTGGGGCACTCTGTGGCCAAGCCCACTGCGATGCCCGACGCGCCGTTCAGAAGCACGAACGGCAGGCGCGCTGGCAGCAGCATCGGCTCGTCGGTCGAGCCGTCGTAGTTGGGGACGAAGTCGACCGTGCCCTCGTCGAGTTCGTCGAGCAGCAGGCGCGCGATCGGGGCGAGACGCGCCTCGGTGTAGCGCATCGCCGCAGCGCCGTCGCCGTCACGGCTGCCGAAGTTGCCCTGGCCATCGACCAGCGGATACCGCTGCGAAAAATTCTGCGCCATGCGCACCAGCGCGTCGTAGGCCGCGGTGTCGCTGTGCGGGTGGAACTTGCCGAGCACGTCGCCGACCACGCGCGCGCTCTTCACAGGCTTGGCGCCGCCGCTGCCGCTGAAGCTGAGCCCCATGCGGTGCATCGAGTACAGGATGCGCCGCTGCACCGGCTTGTTGCCGTCGCACACGTCGGGCAGTGCACGCCCCTTGACCACCGACAGCGCGTATTCGAGGTAGGCACGCTCGGCGTACTGGGCCAGCGAGATGGCTTCCGTGCCGTCCGACGGCGGCATCAGCGATAGTTGTTCTGGCATCTCGAAATCACTTTAAGTTTATCCTGAAAACTGTTGTCTCAGCTTGAGTTTCCAGAACTTTCCTGTCGAGGTGCGGGGGATCGCGTCGATCACCTCGTAGCGGTCAGGCAACTGCCACTTGGCGAAACCATGCTGCAACAGGTGCTCGCCCAGTTCAATGGGAGTCGCGCTGCGGCCGGGCTTGAACGCCACGCAGGCCAGCGGCCGCTCGCCCCACTTTTCGTGCGGGATCGCGATCACGGCCGCCTCGGCAACCGCCGGATGCGCCATCAGCGCGTTTTCGAGGTCGACCGACGAGATCCATTCGCCGCCCGACTTCACCAGGTCCTTGGTGCGGTCGGTGATGCGCAGGTAGCCCAGCGCGTCGAGCGTGGCCACATCGCCGGTGCGCAACCAGCCGTCGTCGGTGAACTTGTCGGGCGGCGCGCCGACACGGTGGTAGGCGCCGGTGATGAACGGGCCGCGCACCTGCACCTCGCCCATCGTCTTGCCGTCCCACGGCGCGAGCGAGCCGTCATCGGTGCGCAGCCGCAGCGACACCAGCGGTGCGACGATGCCGCCAGTGGCGGCGCGCTTGAAGTGCTCGTCTTCGCCGGCGTCTCGCAACTCGGTGCGCGGGTACACCGCGGTGGCCAGCGGCGAGGTCTCGGTCATGCCCCAGCCCTGCTGGATCGTGATGCCCTGGCGTGCGAAGGCGCGAATCAGCGACTCGGGCACCGCTGCACCGCCGACCAGTGAACGCATGCCTTTGGGCAACTTCCACCGCGTCGTGCCTTCGGCCAGCGCGCGTTCGTAGGTCTGGATCAGGCTCAGCCAGATGGTGGGCACGCCAAGCGACAGGGTCGGTGGCTCCACCGTCATCAAGTCGAGCAAGTCGTCCGGATGCAGGTGCGGCCCTGGGAACACCATCTTGGCGCCCTGCATCACCACGCCGTACGGAATGCCCCAGCAATTGGCGTGAAACATCGGCGTGGCCGGCATCACCACGTCGATGTTGCGCAGGCCCCAAACATCGGCGCCCATCGCCACCAGCGTGTGCAGCATCGTCGAGCGGTGCGAATACACCACGCCCTTGGGACGCCCGGTGGTGCCCGACGTGTAGCACATGGCCACCGGGTCGTTCTCGTCGTGCTCGACATAGTCGAAGTTCGTTGCGTCGGTGTCACCCAGCAGTGCCTCGTAGTCTGTGAATTGCGCATCGACCTTGGAGCCTGAAAACGGAAACACCATCACTTTCTCGAAGCGATGCAGATGCGCAAACTGCCTGTACAGCGGCAGCAGGATGTCGTCGACGATCAGGAAGCGGTCTTGCGCGTCGGCCGCGATCCAGCCGAGTTCATCGGGCGACAGGCGTAGGTTCAGCGTGTGCATCACACCGCCCGCGGCCGGAATGCCGAAGTAGCACTCCAGGTGCGCATGGTGGTTCCAACTCAACGTGGCCACGCGATCGCCGCGCTGCAAGCCGAGCTTGCGCAGCGCCGCGGCCAGCGTGCGCGTGCGCGCGGCGTACTCGCCATAGGTGTGGCGACGCAGCGTCTTGTCGGGCAGCCGCGACACGATCTGGTTGCCAGCGAAGATCGTGCGCGCACGCTCCAGCACGTCGTTCAACGACAGGCGGACGTTCATCATCGTGGCCTGCATCGTCTAGCCCTTTCTAAGGATGAACCTTCATCTGCTGCACACTGCGCGACTGGCGCCGCTGCAGCAGTGCCCAGTACAACTCCAGCACCTGCTGCACATGCGCGCGCGTTTCGTCGATCGCCGGCATCTGCCCGCCACTACGGCGCACGGCTTCATTGCCCGCGCTCCACGCCGCCAGCGCCAGATCGATGCGTTGATGGCGCTTGAGCAAGTCGGCCATCAACCGCGCGCCCACGCCGATGTTGGTGCGGGGCTCGGCCAGGCGCACGGCCACGTCGCGCGGGCGCCCGCTTTTGGCCATCAGCGGCGCCGCAGTCGCGGGCATGATCTGCATCAATCCAATCGCGCCGCGGGGCGACACGGCGTGCTCGTCGAAGCCCGATTCCACCGCGATCAGTGCATTGATGAGTTCGCTGTCCACGCCGTTGCGCGTGGCGGCTTCGCGCACCCAAGGCTGCACACGCTTGACCTCGGGCGCGATGTCCAGCCACGTGAGGATGGCCGACGGCGCCGTGGTCTTGCCGGGCACCTTGTCGATCTTCGGTGCCGAGGCCCCGGGATCGCCGATCACCAGGCCGTAGCGCGAGTCGAGCTGCCGCTCGGCGAAGTGCGCGACGCCGTCGCCGTCGACATACCCCCACAGCTCGGCGCGAGCGAGCACTGCCGCACCGAGCAAGCCGAGCGCCATCACGCGGCGCTTCACGCCGGCTCCTGGCCGAGCGCCACCCGCGCGGCGTACTCGCGGTCGAGCATGCTCATCACGATCAGCGAGTCGTAGCCCGCGACGCCGCCGGCGGCACCGTCGGGGCCCACGCCGTCAATCACGACGCGAACGCTCTCGCGCAGCCGGCCTTCCTCGACGAAACCTTCGCTCTGGTACAGCGCGAGTGCGCGCGTGTTGAGCTGCTTCACGTCGAGCCAAAAGCGGTGTGCGCGCAGGTCGCGAAACGCCATGCGCTTCAGCTGCCGCACACAGGCGCGGCCGAGGCCCTGCCCTTTGGGCTGCAGCACCACGCGCTTGAGCTCCACGCTGCCGTGCGGATTGCGGCAGCCTTGCAGGATCACGAAGCCCGCCGACTCGTAGCCCTGCCCCGCCTCGACGATGAAATGCCGGAAGTCCGGGAAGCGCACGGCCCCTTCGTGCTGCGTGCGCTCCCACGGCGTGATGAACGGCAGGTTGTGCGCGTCCGTTTCCACCGAGATCACGAAGTCGAGATCCGACAGCATGGTCGGGCGCAGGCGCAGCCGGTCGCGAAGCTCATGGGGCTCAGACATCGAGCTCCACCGTGTCGGCCTTGAGTTCCATCAACTCGCGCCGTGCCTGTGCCTCGCCCTTGCCCATCAGGCGGGTCAGCGACTGCGCGGTGGCGTCGGCGCCGAGGTCGTCGAACGCCACTTGCAGCAGACGCCGCGTGTCGGGGTTCAGCGTGGTCTCCCACAACTGCTCGGCGCTCATCTCGCCCAGCCCCTTGAAGCGGCTGATGGTCCAGCTCGAGTCGCGCGCGCCTTCCTTGCGCAGCTTGTCGAGCGTGGCGGTTAGCTCGCCCTCGTCGAGCGCATAGATCTTGGCCGCCGGCTTCTTGCCGCGCGCCGGCGCGTCGACGCGGTACAGCGGCGGCTTGGCCACGTGCACGTGGCCGCGTTCGATCAGCTTGGGAAAGTGGCGGAAAAACAAGGTCAGCAGCAGCACCTGGATGTGCGAGCCGTCGACGTCGGCATCGGACAGGATGCACAC
>JBIODO010000120.1:0-10276 GCA_044445225.1 Burkholderiales bacterium | reverse complement strand
TCTCGGTCGAGGCCCAGTACGCGTAGTAGCACACGGCTTCCATCGAGCGGTCGGCGAAGACCATCGCCTCCTCGGAGGCGTACGGCGTGTGCAGCAGATGCAGGCAGTCCTGGAAGCCCATGATGCCCAGGCCGACCGGGCGATGCCGCAGGTTGCTGTCGCGCGCCTTCTTGACCGCGTAGTAGTTGATGTCGATCACGTTGTCGAGCATGCGCATCGCGGTGGCCACGGTCCTCTTGAGCTTGACCTGATCGACTTCGCTGTCCTTGAGGTGCTGGGCCAGGTTCACCGAGCCCAGATTGCACACCGCGATCTCCGACGGGCCGGTGTTCAGCGTGATCTCGGTGCACAGGTTCGACGAATGCACCACCCCCACGTGCTGCTGGGGCGAGCGCACGTTGCAGGCATCCTTGAAGGTGATCCACGGATGCCCGGTCTCGAACAGCATCGTCAGCATCTTGCGCCACAGGTCGCGCGCCGGCAGCCGCTTGAAGAGCTTAAGGTCTCCGCGATCAGCCTTGGCTTCGTAGGCCACGTAGGTGGCTTCGAACTCGGCACCGAACTTGTCGTGCAGATCCGGGCAGGTGGAGGGCGAGAACAGCGTCCACTCGCCACCTTCCATCACCCGCTTCATGAACAAGTCGGGAATCCAGTTGGCGGTGTTCATGTCGTGCGTGCGCCGGCGATCGTCGCCGGTGTTCTTGCGCAGCTCGAGGAATTCTTCGATGTCGAGGTGCCAGCTCTCCAGATACGCGCACACCGCGCCCTTGCGTTTGCCGCCCTGGTTGACCGCCACCGCGGTGTCGTTGACCACCTTCAGGAACGGCACCACGCCCTGGCTCTTGCCGTTGGTGCCCTTGATGTAGCTGCCCAGTGCGCGCACCGGCGTCCAGTCGTTGCCCAGGCCGCCGGCGTACTTGGACAGCAGCGCGTTCTCTTTCAGCGCCTCGTAGATGCCGTCGAGATCGTCGGCCACGGTGGTGAGGTAGCAGCTCGACAGCTGAGAGCGCAGAGTGCCCGAGTTGAACAGCGTGGGCGTGCTCGACATGAAGTCGAAGCTCGACAGCACGTCGTAGAACTCGATGGCGCGCGTCTCGCGATCGATCTCGTGCAGCGACAGGCCCATCGCCACGCGCATGAAGAAAGCCTGCGGCAATTCGATGCGCCGATCGCGCACGTGCAGAAAGTAGCGGTCGTACAGCGTCTGCAGGCCCAGGTAGTCGAACTGCAGATCCCGCTCAGGCTTGAGTGCTGCACCCAGCCGCGCCAGATCGAACTGGCGCAGCGCCGGATCGAGCAGCTCAGCCGCGATGCCGCTGGCAATGAATTGCGCAAAGTACTCGGCATAGCGCTGCGCCATCGCCGCTTGTGCGACCTCCTGGCCCAGCACCTCTTTGCGGATGGTGTGCAGCAGCAGCCGCGCAGTGGCCCGCGTGTATGCCGGCTCTTTTTCGATCAGCGTGCGCGCCGCCAGGATGGCCGCCTTGTGCACCTCGTCGATCGGCACGCCGTCGTACAGGTTGCGTCGCGTCTCGGCGAGTATCGGGTCTGCCCGCACATCCTCACCCAGCCCGCTGCATGCAGCTTCGATCAGCGCATGCAGCGCCGTCAGATCCAGTGGCACTCGCCGGCCATCGTCGACGACGTGCAGCACCGCCTCTCGCGGCGCAGCCTCGGAGGCCTGCTTGGCGCGCTCTTGCGCGCGGCGCTCGCGGTACAGCACGTAGGCGCGCGCCACCTCATGGTGGCCACCGCGCATCAGGCCCAACTCGACCTGATCCTGCACGTCTTCGATGTGGAACGTGCCGCCGCCGGGACGCGAGCGCAGCAACGCGCGCACCACGACCTCGGTCAGCGCGTCGACCGTCTCGCGCACGCTGGCCGACGCGGCGCCCTGTGTGCCGTGCACCGCCAGGAAAGCCTTCATCAAGGCCACGGCGATCTTGTTGGGCTCGAACATCACCACCGCGCCGTTGCGGCGAATGATCTGATAGCCGGCATAGGCCGATTCGGTGGCGACAGCCGTCGCCACCGTGCGCGGGATTGCCGTCAGCTCAGCAGCTCGCGACGTGACTGATTGCATGGGTTCCCCTTTGTTGGATTCATGTCTTGCGATTGATCATGGAACAAGGCGATCGCGCTCACCCAGGCTCGATAGCGGTTGATCTCAATGGATCGGCGGCGCGCAACGGGTTTGCGCGCCACATGGGGCCGTCTTCAAGGATTCGGGTGAGTGGCGACGCCGCTGCGTGTGCCTTGCCGCGACCGCGCCGGTCACCGTCGATGTGAAATCGGCCAGTGGTAGCGACCTGCGCATGTCGAGGTGTCCGATGTGAAGCTTATCACGCACGGGACACTATATCTGGGGCCCCGGGTGGCTTCAACCCACTAGCGGTAGCGTGCTTTTCCCTCTTGACGTTGCGCAGCGATTGTCCGCAGTGGCAGCCGATGCAGATGGCGCGACACTCGTTTGCCGCACAGCCCGCGTGGGCGCAAAGGCTTCAAGCCGACGCGCCCGCCCGCATTGGCCTCGCGCGCGATTTCGCGCTGCGAGGCGCATCAATCCTGTGGCGCGAACGGCACTCGAGCGCGCGACCATCGCAGTGCACGCGCAAGCCGAGCCCAGTCAAAGCCCTTGCCGGGGTCGTGTTTTCGCATCGGCGCCACATGCTCGTGGCCGACCACCGCATCGATCGCGTAGCGCCGTGACAACGCGCGCAGCAGCACGACGAGTTGCGCGTACTGCGCGGCCTTGAAGCGTTCGCCTTCGAGGCCTTCGAGCTCGATGCCGATCGAGTAGTCGTTGCAGTTGCCGCGCTCGCGCCACTGCGACGTGCCCGCGTGCCATGCACGGCGGTCACACGAAACGAACTGCAACAATCGGCCCGATCGGCGGATCACGAAGTGCGCCGACACCTGCAGGCCACGGATCGATTCGAAGTATGGGTGAGCGCTCCAGTCGAGCCGGTTGGTGAACAAGCGCTCGATGGCATCGCCGCCGTACTGGCCGGGCGGCAGGCTGATCGAGTGCACCACGACGAGCGACACCTCGACGGCCGGTGGGCGCGCATTGTGGTTGGGTGAAGGGCAAGCCTGCGCACGCCACCACCAACCGTCGCCCCACGCGCGACGTCGCCCGCGTGCGCGCGATTCGGCGCTTGCCGGGCCGACGAGCGACTGCGCGTCGGGCGCGTCGGGCTGCACGGGTGCAGGCGATGCGTCCGTTGGCGACGCGTCAGAACGCGCTGTCGCCGCGCTCACCCACATGGTCGGCCACGTTCACGCCCAGCCGGGCCATGCGATAGCGCATCTGACGCAACGACAGCCCCAGGCTGGCACCGGCCGCGGTGCGATTGAACCGGTGCAACTCGAGCGCGCGAATCAGGATGTCGCGCTCGACATGGTCAAGGTAGGCCACCAGGTCTGCGGGCAACTCTCCGGGCGGCGCCATCGCAACCGCCTTGCGCGCGGCCTCGCTGGCGGCATGCAGCGCATCGAGGTCGACGATGCCGCTGTCGACGAACACGTCGTCGGGCAATCCGAGGTCGGCCCATTCGATCACGTCGCCCGACGACAGCGCCAGCGCGCGATGCAGCAGGTTTTCGAGTTCGCGCACGTTGCCCGGGAATGCATAGTCGGACAGCCGCTCCATCGCCTGCGGCGCCAGCCTAGGCTGCGGCGAGATGCCGGCCTCGGCCGCGATGCGCGACAGCACCAGATCGCAGATCGCCGACAGGTCGTCGATGCGCTCGCGCAGCGCCGGCACGCGGATCTGGATCACGTTGAGGCGGTAGAACAGGTCCTGGCGGAATTTCCCCTCATGCACCTCGCTGGCCAAGTCCTTGTGGGTGGCGCTGACCACGCGCACGTTGATCGGCGTCTCGGTCACCGCGCCCACCGGCCGCACCGTGCGCTCTTGGATCACGCGCAGCAGCTTGCTTTGCATCGCCAGCGGCAGGTCGCCGATCTCGTCGAGGAACAGCGTGCCGCCTTGTGCCGCCTGCACGAAACCCTCGCGGTCTTCGTGCGCACCGGTGAACGAGCCCTTGCGGTAACCGAAGAACTCTGCCTCCAGCAGTTGCTCGGGGATTGCGCCGCAGTTCACCGCGATGAACGGCGCATCGCTGCGGCTCGAGCAGGCGTGGATCGCGCGCGCGACCAGCTCCTTGCCGGTGCCCGACTCGCCTTGCACCAACACAGGCGCCATGCTGCGCGCCACCCGTTCGACCAGCGAGCGCACCTGCTGCATCGCCTGCGAGCGGCCGGCCAGACGCGACAGTGCGGGGTGCATCCGTGCGCCGTCGGCGGCAGGCTCTTCCGGCCGCGCGGCGGCCGCGGGCGCGGCGTCACGCCCCTGTGCCGCCGCCGGCGCGCGGCCGAGCGCCGACGCCACCACGCTGCGGAACTGGCGCAGGTCGACCGGTTTGGTCAGATAGTCGAACGCGCCCGCCTTGAGCGCTTCGACTGCGCCCTCGGCCGACCCGTAGGCTGTGATGACGATCGCCTTCTCGCGGCGCTTGGCCTGATCCAACCGCTTCAACAGATCGAGCCCCGAGCCGTCGGGCAGCCGCATGTCGGTGATCACCGCACTGTAGGTGCGGCTGGACAGGCGCTGCCACGCATCGTCGACCGACGCCGCCGACTCGACATCGTAGCCCTCGCGCAGCAGCGTCAGTTCATACAGCGTGCGCAGATCGGGCTCGTCGTCGACCACCAGCAGGCTGTAGTGAGCAGGACTGTTCATGCTTGACTCGGTGCTTCCTGCGTCGCCATCGCGGCACGCTGCATCGTCACTCGAAACTCGTTGCGATGCCGCTGCCCGCCCTCCAGCGGCCTGAACTCGATGCTGGCGCCGTGACGGACGCACAGTTCGCGGCAAATATACAAGCCCAACCCGGTGCCGCGGCTGCGCGTGGAAAAGAAGGGCTCGAACAGATGCCGCTCCACGTCGGCGGCGATGGCCGCGCCGTCGCTGGCCACGGTCAGCACGGCGCCGCGTTCGTCGCTGGCAAACAGCCGCACGTGGATCGCGCCGGGCACATCGCTGGCGTGGCGGTGCGCGTTGTCGAGCAGGTTCACCAGCACGCGGCGCAGGTGATCCGGATCGAAGCTCACCGTGAGCGGCTCGCCGGGCAACTCGAGCTGCAGGCGGCTGCCCTCGCCGAGCGCCAACTGCACCGTGCGCGCCCAGTCGGCGCAGACCGAAAGCGCCACGGCGCTGGCATCGAGCACGCGCTGCTCGCCCGCCGCTCCCGGCGAGGCCTCCATCACGTCGTCGACGATGCGCTTCAAGCGGTCCACGTTGTCGGCCACCATGCGCGCCAGATAGTGCTGCTCGTTGGACAGCACGTCCTCCAGCAGCAGCGCGTTGGCCTGGGCAATGGCGGCCAGCGGATTGCGGATCTCGTGCGCGATGCCAGCCGAGACGCGGCCCATCGCGGCGAGCTTTTCCTGCCGGCTGCGCGACTGCACCGAGCGCAGGTCTTCCAGGAACACGACGCAGAACTCCTCGGGCGGCTCGCCGTCGCTGTCGAGCGGCCGGCGGCGTGTGAAACGCGCCCTCACCTGCAGCGTGCGCGATTGGCCGTCGTCAAATATCAGGCGCACCTCACGCGACGACTCGGGCCAGCTGCCCTGCTCGAACGCGCGCTCCACAGCGGCCTGCAGGGTCGACCAGGCGTCGTTGCTGTGCAGCGGAAACGGCGCCGGATCCGCCATGCCGCTGGCAGCCAGCAGTGCGCGAGCCGCGGGGTTGGCGGCGCGCACGCGGGCGCGCCGGTCGACCACCAGCACGCCATCGGACATCTCTTCGATCACCAGGCGATTGAGTTGGGCCTGCTGCCGCGCGATTTCCAGACTGCCGCGCGCGGCCATCTCTTCGCGCACCAGGCGGCCCGAGAACTCGCTGGCCAACAGCGCGATCATGAACACCCCGATGCCGGCCAGGCCGGCTTGCGTGAACAGCACGCCGCCATCGGCGAGGCTGGGCGCCGTGCGCCACACGCCGCTCAGCAGCACCAGGGCCACGGCCGCCGCCGTGCCAACCGCCGCCACGCGCGTGGTCATCACGCCCGACATCAACACCGGCAACACCAGCAGCGCACCGAAATTCAGGTTGGCGCCGGGATCGAACAGGTGCAGCGCAGCGAACACCAGCAAGTCGACGCCGATCGTGGCCAGCCACTGACGCCGGCCCAGACGCGTCATCACTGGGACAGCGCCCGTCCGCACCTGCGGCAGCATCCACAGCGTGATGCTCTGGGCGGCGTAGCCCAGGCACAGCAGAATCAACGGCAGAGGGCTGTGCACGTTTGGCAGCGACACCACCCAAGGCACAGAGGCCAGCAACAGGCCGAGCACCGCGCGCGCGGCCACGTAGGTGCGAAACACGCGCCGCAGAGCGGTGTCGCTCGAAGTCGCCACCCGACGCGCCTCGCGCGTCTGCTGGCGCTGCGCGTCGCGGTGCGCATCGCGCGCAGTCGCAGGCGGCGCACCGCGCTCGGTCGGCGGCATGTCGGTCGCATCGTGCACGTCATCGGCGTGGATTTCGGTGTCGCCGTCGCCCAGCGCACCGAACCAGGATTCCTCGAGCATCGGCCGACTGCTGCGCCGATCGGTTTGCCGACGGTCGCCATGGCGCCGATCGCCATACGGCTCGCCGCTCATGGGCATCGGCCTGTGGAGCCGCACCGTGCCGGCTCGCGCTCGCAGCGCTCAGGACCCGCCATGGTCTCTGGGCCCGGCCAGGCGATGCGCCTCGCTGCAATAGGCGATGCCACGATCGACCACAGCGTCGTTGATCGGCAGGTGCACGCCGCAATGCGCGCAGCGGGCAAACGCTTCGGGCTCATGCGACTTGTGGGCGCCCTCCTGCGGACCGGTTCGCGCGCGTGCCCTGAACCACCACAGGATGACCCCCACCACCAGCACCACAAGCACTACTCGCACCAGCACAGTTCAATCCCTCGACGACAACATCAATACACCGAGCGCCCGAGGATGACCTCGAGCACAAAGCGTGAACCCACGTAGGCCAGCAACAGCAGCGCGGCACCGGCGTACAGCCATCGAGTCGCCTGGCGACCGCGCCAGCCTCGCAAAAGACGCCCCAGCAACAAACCCGCGAACACCGCCCAGCCGAGCAGCGAGAACACCGTCTTGTGATCCCAACGCCAGCGTGCAGCGGTGAGCACGCCCAGCACCAGAGCCAAGGTCAGCACGATGAAGCCGGCTTCGACGAAGCCAAACGTCAAACGCTCCAGCCGCAGCAGCGGCAGCCCCAGCACCGTGCCCTCGCCACTGGCGCGATTGCGCAGGCGCCGCTCGGCCGAGTCGAGCATCCATGCATGCAGCACCGCCACGCCGAACAGTCCGTACGACACCACGCCGAGCACGAAGTGCACCGGTGCCCAGGGGCTGTGGCTGGCCAGGCGCACCTCACCGGGAAAGGCCCAGGCCAGTGCCACAGCGGCGCAACCGGCCAACGCCAACAGGCGGCGCACGGCCGGCAGCGGCAACATGCGGCTCTCGATCGCGTGCACCAACAGCACCAGCCATACGGTGATCGACAACACCGGCGCAAACCCCAGCCGCGCGCCTTGGCCGGCGCCGGCGATGTCCACCACCAGCGCCAAGCCGTGAGCCACCCAACCGACGGCCAGCGCCACCGCATCGACGCGCGAATTCTCGCGCCGCAGCCACGCGGCCAGGCCGTACGCCACCAAGGCCGCGATGGCGAGCCACGATGCGAGAGTGCCGCTCGATAGAATCATCGATCCAAGTGTACTTTCGCGACCGGCGCGTCCAGCGCCTTTGACGGCCGCCCACAGCGTCTTCCTTCATGGCATCTGCACTCTCCGACCGGCTGTCGCGATTGGTCAAGTCGCTGCGTGGGCAAGCGCGCATCACCGAAGCCAACGTGCAGGACATGCTGCGCGAGATCCGCATGGCGCTGCTCGAGGCCGACGTCGCACTGCCAGTGGTGCGCGAGTTCATCGCGCGCGTCAAGGACAAGGCGTTGGGCCAGGAGGTCGTGGGATCGCTCAACCCGGGCCAGGCGCTGGTGGGCATCGTGCACAAGGAGCTGGCCGCCACCATGGGTGAAGGCGTGGCTGATCTCGACCTGGCGGTGCAACCGCCGGCGGTGATCTTGATGGCCGGCCTTCAGGGCGCGGGCAAGACCACCACCACCGCCAAGCTGGCGCGTCACTTGATCGAGCGGCGCAAGAAGAAAGTGCTCACGGTGTCCACCGACGTCTACCGGCCGGCGGCCATCGAGCAATTGCGCGTCGTCACCGCGCAGGCCGGTGCGCAGTGGTTTGCCTCCGAGGCGGGGCAGTCGCCGGTGGACATCGCGCGCGCTGCGCTCGATCACGCCAAGCGCCACTACGCCGACGTGTTGCTGGTCGACACCGCGGGCCGGCTGGCGATCGACCAGCCGATGATGGACGAGATCCGCGCCCTGCACGCCGCGCTGAAGCCGGTGGAGACGCTGTTCGTGGTCGACGCCATGCAAGGCCAGGACGCGATCAACGTGGCCAAGGCGTTCAAGGAGGCGCTGCCGCTGACCGGCGTGGTGTTGACCAAGCTCGATGGCGATTCGCGCGGTGGCGCCGCGCTGTCGGTGCGACAAGTGACCGGCGCGCCGATCAAATTTGCCGGCACCTCGGAGAAGATCGACGGCCTCGAGGCGTTCGATGCCGAGCGCCACGCCGGCCGGGTGCTTGGCATGGGCGACATCCTGGCGCTCGTGGAGTCGGTGCAACAGAACGTCGACCTCGAGGCCGCTCAGCAGTTGGCGGCCAAGGTCAAATCAGGCGACGCCTTCGACCTCGACGATTTCGCGCAGCAGTTGGGCCAGATGCGCAAGATGGGCGGCTTGGGCGGTTTGATCGACAAGCTGCCCGCGCAGCTGGCGGCCAAGGCCGGCCAGGCGGATCTGGATCGTGCCGAGCGCGACGTGCGCCGCATGACGGGCATCATCCACTCGATGACCCCGCAGGAGCGTCGCAAGCCCGAGCTGCTCAAGGCCAGCCGCAAGCGGCGCATCGCCGCGGGTGCCGGCGTGCAGGTGCAAGAGGTCAATCGCCTGCTCAATCAGTTCGAGCAGATGCGCACGATGATGAAGAAGATGAAGGGCGGCGGCCTGATGAAGATGATGCGCCGCATGGGTGGGTTGGGCGGATTCGGAGGTCGCTGAAGTCGGCTGCTCACGGGCGCGCATTCACAGCGTGCGGCGCGCTGCTGTAACGACCGCGCCGCTGTTACGCGTTGGTATTAGTTGGCACCCCGGGCTCAGGAATACCCCTGCCTGCGGGAAGTCGAAACGTGTTCTTACGCCTTTCTCCATGTGCCGAGTTGACCCTGTCGGTTGCGGCTCGTAAGTTGGCGTCACAACCGCTGCTTTGTCCCGCGCGCCAACAACATGCTGCCCACCGATTCGCTCTCCGCCTTCGCGCTCGCCGCACTGATCGCTCTGTTGATCACCTACGTGCTGATGCGGCGCAGGCCGTCCAAGAACCGTCCGCGCTCGACTCGCAACGAAGCCTTGGACACAGTGGCCGATTGGCCGCCCGAGGCCGCTCGCGTGATGACCACCTCGGAGCGCAAGGCGTTCGAGACCGTGCGTCGCGCGCTGCCGCAACAGGTGGTGTTGTCGCAAGTGCCGCTGTCGCGCTTCCTGCGCGTGCCGACGCGCCACTCGTACAGCCAGTGGGTATCGCGCGTGGGTTGCCTGAACGCCGACCTGGTGGTGTGCGACCAGGGCTCGCGGGTGCTGGCGGTGATCGACATTCGCCCCGCACAGCAAAGCGGGCGGGCTCGTCATCGCCACGAGCGCATGTCGCGCGTGCTGCGGGCGGCACACATCAACGTGCTCACTTGGTCGGAGGCGTCGCTGCCCACCGTGGCCGAGGTGCGCACGCAGATGGCGCCGTTGCTGCAGGACGGCCCGAATGGCGCAATGGCACTCAGTGGCTCGCGGCCGATGGGTCTGTTGCCGGTGGCCGAGATGGAAGAAATCCTCGCCCACGGCGACGCGCTGGCGCACGACACGGCGATGGAACCGGTGTCGTCGACGCTGTTCGACGATCTCGACGCGCTGCCGTCCGGCGGGGCGGCTGCACACCGCTGAACCGAGCGGCCGCGCCTCGGCGTGGCCCTTCGTCAAGCCGGCTGGGGACCGGGCTCAGCCGAGCAGCGCCTGCGCGAATTCGCGCGCGCTGAAGGTTTCCAGGTCCTCCAGCGCTTCGCCGACGCCGAGAAAATAGACCGCCAG
>JBIODO010000119.1:0-10294 GCA_044445225.1 Burkholderiales bacterium | reverse complement strand
GGGTCTTCGCCGCGCAGCAGCAGCGGCAACGCGTTGTGGAAGTCGTCGCGGCGGCACCACTCGCGCATGTAGTCGTCCCAGCTGTTCCAGCGCCGCTTCTCGGCGGGCGTCATGTCATCTTTATACGCCACCAGATAAGACCGCTCGAACAGCGAGATCAACATGTCGAAGATCACCAGCATGCGCTCGTTCTGCTCGGGCGACGGGTTGGCCAGCGCGGTGTTGGTGCGCAATTGCAGGTCCGAATTGGCCAGCACGATCTTCAGGAAATCGTTGTAGGCGTCCGACAGGTGCTGGTAGGCCTCTTCCTCTTCGTTTTCGCGCTCCTTGCGCTGCTGAATCAGGAACACCGCAATCGCAAACGGCAGGCCGACCACCGTGACGATGAAGCTGGCGAGTTCGAACGCGTCGCGCCAGCTCATGTGGCCGCGCCGAGCGCCTCGCGCCGCCGTTGCCGCACGAAACGCCGGCTGATGTCGTAGGGAAAGATGTCGTGCACGTGGCCGGCCAGGATGCGCTCCTTGTGGCTCTGCCAGAACGCCGCATCGAGCAGGTCGGCGTGGTGCTTGAGGAACACCTCGCGCACGCCCGGATTGCCGAGCAGGAACGGAGCGAACGTCTCGGGGAACACGTCCTTCGGACCCACCGGGTACCAGACCTCGCCGGACATCTCTTCCTCCTCGGTGTGGGCCTCGGGCACGCGGCGGAAGTTGCAGTCGGTGATGTACTCGATCTCGTCGTAGTCGTAGAACACCACCTTGCCCTGGCGGGTCACGCCAAAGTTCTTCCACAGCATGTCGCCTGGAAAGATGTTGGCGGCCACCAGGTCCTTGATGGCGTTGCCGTACTCGATGACCGCCGACTCGATCTGCCGACGGTCGGCATCGTGCAGGTAGATGTTCAGCGGGATCATGCGCCGCTCGATGTAGACATGGCGGATCACCAGCGTATCGCCGTCTTCCTCGAGCAGGCTCGGGCAGAACTCGCGCAGCTCGGCCACCAGCTCGGGCTCGAACCGCTGCATCGGGAACGCGACGTTGCTGTACTCCAGCGTGTCGGCCATGCGGCCCACCCGGTCGTGCGTCTTGACCAGCAGGTACTTGGCCATGATCTGCTCGCGCGTGGTGTCCTTCTGCGGCGGAAAGTAATCCCGTATCACCTTGAAGACGAAGGGAAACGACGGCAGGTCGAACACCAGCATCACCATGCCCTTGATGCCGGGTGCGACGCGGAAGCGGTCGCTCGAGTGGCGCAGGTGGTACAGGAAGTCTCGGTAAAACAGGTTCTTGCCCTGCTTGTGCAGGCCGATCGCGCTGTACATCTCCGAGCGCGGCTTCTTGGGCATCAACGAGCGCAGGAACTGCACATAGGCGCTCGGGATCTCCATCTCGACCATGAAGTAGGCGCGCGCGAAGCTGAACAGCAGCTGCAGGTCGTCTTCGCCGAACAGCGCCGTGTCGATCGCCAGCCGCCCCTGCCCGACATGCAGGATCGGCAGCGCGAACGGCGTCTCGACAAAGCCGTTGATGATCTTGCCGACGACGTAGGCCCCCTTGTTGCGCAGGAACAGGCTCGACAGCACCTGGATCTGGTAGTTGGTGCGCCGCCGCACCTCACCGGGGTACGCGCGCAACGCGCCGAGCACCTGGTCGACGTCGCGGCCGAGGTCCTCGAACTCGTTGCGCAACTGGAAGTTGTTGACGATGCGCAGCAGCGTGTCGCGCAGCGTGTCGCGGGTGGGGTAGTAGGCGCGATAGGTCGGCTGCGACGCCGGCTCGTCGTTTTCGATGTACTCGGTGGACACCGCGGGGCGCACGAAGATGAAGTCGTTGCGGAAATAGCTGCGGTGCAGGATCTTGGTGGTCACCGAGTTGAAAAAGGTCTCGGCGAGCTCGGGCTGGTGATGATCGATCAGCAGCCCGATGTAGTGCAGCTTGACCTGCTGCCAGCTGTCCATCGACAGGTGGCTGATGTCGAACTCGCGCTGCAGCCGCTCGACGTTCTCGTCGACGCGGCGATCGTAGAACTCGATGCGCTCGCGTTGGGCGACCTGCTGGCCTCGCCAGTCGGCCGTCTCGAAGCGCGCCTTGGCGGCGCGGCTGGATTCGCGGAACAGGCGGTAGTGCTTGTTGAAGCCGTCGAGCATCGCCTGCGCGACGTCGAAGGCCCGGGTGTCGGTGAGCTGATGGGGGAACATCGCTGGCCGTCAGCGCGGCGCCTGAGCGGCCGCGGGGCGCGGCCGCCCGGTGTAGCGGTCCTTCAGCGCGCCCAGGGCCAGCCCGTAAGCAGCCCCGACGCCAGCTTGCTCATGCACGGTCATGCGCAGGTCTTCCAGCAGCCCGTTGTGCAGGCCGTAGATCCAGCCGTGCACCACCACCTTCTGGCCGCGCGCCCAGGCATCGCCGACCACCGTGGTTTCGCACACGTTGAGTGACTGCTCCAGCACATTGAGCTCGCACAGCGCGCGCATGCGTGTCTCGTCATCGGGCAACGACTCGATGAACATGCGGTGCTTGTTGCGCACGTCCTGCACGTGGCGCAGCCAGTTGTCGGCGATGCCGATGCGGCGGTCTTCGAGCGCGGCGCGCACGCCGCTGCAGCCGTAGTGGCCGACCACGATGATGTGCCTGACCTGCAGCAGGTCGATCGCGAACTGGATCACCGACAGGCAGTTGAGGTCCGAATGAACCACCACGTTGGCGACGTTGCGGTGCACGAACAGCTCGCCCGGCAGCAGGCCGACGATGTCGTTGGCCGGCACCCGGCTGTCGGCGCAGCCGATCCACAGGTACTGCGGCGCTTGCTGCGTCTGCAGCCGGGTGAAGAAGCCGGGCGTGCGCCGCTCGGTGGCCTCGGCCCACTCGCGGTTGGTGTTGAACAGCTCGCCGAGTTCGGTGGTCACGGAGTCAGGTCTTCAGGTCGCCAGGGGGACAAGGGCGATTCTGCCCGTTTCGCGCGCACCGTCACCGCAACGGTGCCGACGTGAAAACGGCGGCAGGCCCAACGAGCCTGCCGCCGTTTGATGTGTGCCGAGACGGCACCTTCCCTGAACAACCCCCTCCGTCTCGCAACGACAGCGTCAAATTCGAGTGTGTACGCATTCCGGTGGCCGAGCCATCCCTGATTCTCAGGAGGTCCCGTCGCCTTTGCGACCTTTGACGCCAAAACCGGTCTCCCGAGCGACAGGGCGCGATCAGTCGAGCACCGGCACCGGCTCGTCGTCGAGCGTGCGGCGCGCCCGCTCGTAGTCGGGCACCACCGATCGCACCACCTCCCAGAACGCGCGGCTGTGGTTCATCTCGCGCAGGTGCGCCAGTTCGTGCGCCACCACGTAGTCGATCACCGGCAGCGTGAAATGGATCAGGCGCCAGTGCAACCAGATTGCGCCGTCGGCGCTCGCGCTGCCCCAGCGCGTGGCGGCTGAACTCAGCGACAAGCGCCTCACGCGCACCTGCAGACGCGGCGCGAAATGTGCGCAACGCTCCTTGAACACCCGCAGCGCCTGGCGCTGCAGCCAACCTTGCACGGCCTCGCGCAACTGCTCGGCGGCGGCATCGTGCGGCAGCCCGACGCGCAGCACACGACGCGGCAGGCCGGGCAGCCCTGGCGCATCGGCGTCGAGCGCAGCGCCCGCGATGCGCGGGTCGATCACCAGCACCACGGGCTCGCCGAGGAACGGGATGCTGGCGCCTTCGCGCCACTGCACACGTGTGGCCTCCAGGCGCTGGGCACGCTCGCGCTGCTCGGCCAGCTTGTCGAGGATCCAATGCGCGCGCTCGTGCAGCGCCTCGTCGACGTCGGCACGGCGCACCCAGCGCGGCGCCCTGACGCTCAGGCCCTCGAGGCCGACCGAGAAGCCGATGCTGCGCCGCCGTGCCACGCGAAATTCGTAGGCGACCCGCTGCCCTTGCAACACGATTTCGCGTTGCGCGCGCGGATGCTGCAGCAGGTTGGGCGCCGGCGGCGGCGTGGCGGCTGGCGGCGGCACCGGCGCACCGTGACCGGGTGTCTGCGCAACGGGGTCGGCCGCGACGAAGAAATCAAACAGGCTCAGCTGCCCGGGCTGCGCCTTAGTGGGCAACGGCATGCGGCCGATTCTACGGAACGCGGTTCGCCCGCATTGCACTGCGCCTCAACCGTCGCGCCGTCGCCGCCACCACCACAGCACCGGGACCAGCAAGCGCGGCGACTACGCGCGCCCTCTGCCCAAGCGCTACGACGGCTGGGCCGCTGCGCTCGGCTGGCCACCGGCGGGGTAAGCCTCGGGGTCGAGCCGGCGCATCTCGGACTCGATCCAGCGTTCGATCTCGCGCATCAGTTCGTCAGGCTCGCGGCCTGCGCTTTCAATCGGCCGGCCGATCGAGATGTCGATCATGCCGGGGCGCAACAGAAAGCTCTTGCGCGGCCAGCAGCGCGCCGACGTCACCGCGATCGGCACGATCGGAATGCCGCTGCTCACGGCCAAGCGGCTGGCACCGCTCTTGTAGGCGCCTTGCGAGCCGCGCGGCGTTCGCGTGCCCTCAGGGAACATGATGACCCACACGCCCTGGCTCATCAGCCGCGCGCCTTGCTCGGCCACCTTGGCCCACGCCTCGGCGCGCTTGCTGCGGTCGATGTGGATCATGTCGAGCCGCCCCATCGCCCAGCCGAAGAACGGGATCTGCAGCAGTTCCTTCTTGAACACGTAGGCCAGCGGGTGCGACATCAGCGTGGGCAACGCAAACGTCTCCCAGGTGGACTGGTGTTTCGGCGCCAGGATCACCGCCGCCGTCGCGCTGGCCGCGTCGGGCAGGTGCTCCATGCCTTGCACGCGATAGCGCACGCCGCAGATCCAGCGCGCACCCCAGATGACCAAGCGCAGCCACGTCACGCACATCCAGTACAGCGGCGCACCCTGCTGCACGATCGACGCCAGCAGCACCGAAAGCGCAATCGGGATCACCGTGACCACCATCCAGGCCAGGAACAGCACCGAACGCAGCAGCCACAGAGCGCGTGACATCGCCGTCGCCGCAAGGGCTAGTGCAGCCCCATCGGGCTCGAATCGGGTACGTGCGCGCGCTGCAAGAGGAAATCGACGAAGCCGCTCAGGTCATCGTGCACCTCGGTGCCGGGCACCTGGGCGACGATCTCGAGCAATTGCGCCTCGCTCAATCTCGCCGCGCGTCCGCTCAGCACGAGATGCGGCTCGCAGCCGGCCGCATGCGCAGCCTGCAGATCACGCAGCGTGTCGCACAGCATCGGCACGGTGTGCAAGTCGATGCCGTAGCGCAGGCCGATCTGGCGCATCAGGCCCGGCTTGGGCTTGCGGCAATCACAGTTCTCTTCGGGCGTGTGCGGGCAGAAGAACACCGCATCGAGCCGGCCACCCACCTCGGTGAGGCGCTGCATCATGTGCAGGTGCACGGCGTTGACCGACGCCATGTCGATCATGCCGCGGCCGATGCCCGATTGGTTGGTGGCGACCACCGCGTGCCAGCCGGCATGGTTGAGCCGCGCCACCGCATCGAGCGCGCCGGGAATCGGCTCCCACTCGTCGGGCGACTTGACATGATCTTCGCGGTAGACGTTCAAGATGCCATCGCGGCCGAGGATCACGAGGCGGAGAATGTGCTGCATGGTGCGGACCTCGCGAGGTTCAAGCCGCCAATCGAGACAAGTCAGCGACGCGATTCATGGTGCGATGCAGTGCCGACAATAGAGCCAGCCGGTTGGCGCGCAGTCTGGCATCGTCGACGTTGACCATCACGTGGTCGAAGAAGGCGTCGACCGGCGCTTTCAGGGCCGCCAGCTCACGCAACGACGCTGTGTAGTCGCGCCGCTCGAACAGCAAGTCGGCGCGCGGCGCCACGTCGCTCAGCGCGCCGTGCAACGCGCGTTCGGCGTCCTCGGCGAATAGCCCAGGCTCCACCGTCGACGCGCCATCGGCATCGCTCTTCTTCAGGATGTTGGTGATGCGCTTGTTGGCGGCAGCCAGCGAAGGCGCCTCGGGCAGCGCAGCAAAGGCCCGCACCGCCTGCAGCTGCCGCGGCACCAGATCGAAGGCCACCGGATTGGTCGACAGCACGGCATCCACTTCGTTCACGCTGAACCCCTGTTCGCGCAGCACGCCCGAGAATCGTTCAAGCACAAAGCGGGCAAGGTCAGTCTGGTTCTGTCCGAGCATCCCCTTGGGAAACGCCGCGTAGGCCGCGTTGATCAGGTCGTGCGCAGACAAGGGCAGTGCCCGTTCCATGAGGATGCGCGTCACTCCGAGCGCGTGCCGTCGCAACGCAAATGGATCCTTGTCGCCGCTGGGCATCTGGCCGATGCCGAACAGTCCGGCCAGCGCCTCGAGCTTGTCGGCCAGCGCGACCACCAGACCGACGGTGTCGCGCGGCAGTTTGTCGCCTGCGAAACGCGGCCTGTAGTGGTCTTCGATCGCCTGCGCGACGGCCTCGCTTTCGCCATCGTGGCGCGCGTAGTAGCCACCCATCACGCCCTGCAGCTCGGGGAACTCGCCGACCATGTCGGTCAGCAGATCGGCCTTGGCCAGCAGCGCGGCGCGCTCGGCCCGCTGCGCGAGCGCGGGCCCGTCGAGTTGCTCACCGATCCGCTTGGCGATCGCCTGCACGCGCTGCACGCGCTCGCCCATCGAACCGAGCTTGGCGTGGTAGACCACCTTGTCGAGGCCGGGCACGCGATCGACAAGCTTCTTCTTGCGATCCTGGTCGAAGAAGAACTTGGCGTCGGCCAGCCGCGGGCGCACGACGCGCTCGTTGCCCTGGATCACCGCGCTGGCATCGTCGGGCCGGATATTGCTCACGACGAGAAATTTGTTGGTCAGAGCGCCCGCGGCATCGAGCAGCGGAAAGTACTTCTGGTTCGCCTTCATCGTCAGAATCAGGCACTCCGGTGGCACAGCGAGGAACTGCGGCTCGAATTCGCACAGCACCACGTTCGGCCGTTCGACCAGCGCGGTCACCTCGTCGAGCAAGGCGTCGTCGTCGATCGGTTTGAGCTCGATGCGGCCGGCCGCGTGCTGCAGCTGCCGCGACACTTCGGCCCGGCGGTGCCCAAAGGCTGCGATGACGGCGCCCTGCTGCTCCAGTTGCTGCACATAGTGGTCGGCATGCTGCACACGAATCGGCTCGACGCTGGCCTCGAAGCGGTGACCGAGCGTGTCGCGGCCCGCCTCCAACCCAAGCGCATGCACCGGCACGATTTCGGCGCCGTGCAGCGCGATCAATCCGTGCACCGGGCGCACGAACTGCACGTTGGTCCAGCCATCGGCGAGCTGGTAGCTCATCACCTTGGGAATCGGTAGCTGCGCGATCGTGTCGTCGAGCGCGCCTTGCAGCCCGGCGGCGAGCATCGCGCCCTTGGCCAGCGAACGCAGGAACAGCGAGCGCACCTTGCCGTCGGCGTCCTCGTAGAGGCGGTCCGGTCCGTCCTTTGCATCAGGCCAGAGGTCGGCCATGTGTTCGCGGCCGAGCTTGGCCAGCGCCTTGCGCAACGGCGCGGTGGGTTTGCCGGCCGCGTCGAGGGCCACCGACACCGGCATCACCTTGCGGGTGACCTGCTGGTCGGCCGCGACCGCGTGCACCGCACTCACGTGCGCGGCGAGCCTTCGCGGTGTCGCGTAGGCGGTGACCGTCGCATGTTCGCCGGCCAGGCCGCGCGACTTCAGTCCTTCGAGCAGGCCCGCCGCGAAAGCGTCGCCGAGCCGCTTGAGTGCCTTGGGCGGCAGTTCCTCGACCAGCAGCTCGACCAACAGGCTCTGTGTGGTCGACATCAGGCCGCCTTCTTGGCCAGCGCGGCCAAGCTCTCGTCGGCCCAGGCCCTGGGTGCCATCGGAAACTTCAGCCGCGCGCGGCTATCGAGGTAGCTCGCCGCCACGCTGCACGCCAGATTGCGGATGCGGCGAATGTAGACCGCGCGCTCGGTGACGCTGATCGCACCGCGCGCATCGAGCAGATTGAACGTGTGCGCGGCCTTCAGCACCTGTTCATAAGCCGGCAGCGCGAGCTGCAGCTGCATCAGGTGTTGCGCCTGGCGCTCGTGTTCGCCGAACGCGGTGAGCAGGAACTCGACGTTGCTGTGCTCGAAGTTGTAGGCACTTTGCTCGACTTCGTTCTGGTGATAGACGTCGCGATAAGTGATACCAGGTGCCCACTGCAGATCGAAGAGGCTCTCCACGCCCTGGATGTACATCGCCAGGCGCTCCAGCCCATAGGTGATCTCGCCGGTGATCGGCCGGCATTCGATTCCGCCCACCTGCTGGAAGTAGGTGAACTGCGTGACCTCCATGCCGTTGAGCCACACCTCCCAGCCCAGGCCCCAGCAGCCGAGCGTGGGGTTCTCCCAATCGTCCTCGACGAACCGCACGTCGTTGATCTTCAGGTCGAATCCCAGCGCCTCGAGCGACCCGAGGTACAGATCGAGGATGTTCGCCGGCGCCGGCTTCAGCACCACCTGGTACTGGTAGTAGTGCTGCAACCGGTTCGGGTTGTCGCCGTAGCGGCCGTCCTTCGGGCGCCGGCTCGGCTGCACGTAGGCCGCCTTCCACGGCTCGGGCCCGAGCGCCCGCAGGAAGGTGGCGGTGTGGCTGGTGCCGGCGCCAACTTCCATGTCGTAGGGCTGCAGCAGCGCGCAGCCCTGCGCGTCCCAATAGGTCTGCAGCTTGAGGATCAGTTGCTGAAAGCTGAGCATCGCGGCCTTTGCACCAGCGACGATTCTATGGGTGGGCATGGCGCAGCCCGCTCCGCGAGGCGCTGACCGACGTCTGCGCGGGCAACGGCCGTCAGGCGGCCGTCGGGCGGGTCGCGCGCTTGCGCGGCATGCCCCACAGCAAAGCCAGCAGGCCCAGTGCCAAGTAAGGCCACAGCCCGGCACGCGACGCCCACCACGCGAACGGCGTGATGCCGGCGCGGCCCTGTACCTGGCCATCGAGCACACCGCGCGTGAACGGCGCCAGGCTGGCCACCACTTGCCCGCGGTGGTCGATGATCGCCGTCGCGCCCGTGTTGGTGGCGCGCAGCATCGGCCGCTGAAACTCCAGCGTGCGCATGCGCGAGATGTTCAGGTGCTGATCGATCGCGATGCTGTCGCCGAACCAGCCGATGTTGCTCAAGTTGGCGAACATCGTCGGCGCGAGGGCCTCGTCGCCAAAGCGCAGCGCGAGTTCATCGCCGTAGAGGTCTTCGTAGCAGATGGTCGGCGCGATGCGCTCGCCAGCGAATCCAAACGACGGTGGATTGCGCACGCCGCGCATGAAGTCGCCCAGAGGGATGTTCAACAACGTGGTGAACCAGCGAAACCCGGTGGGAATGAACTCGCCGAACGGCACCAGATGCTGCTTGTCGTAGCGGTACGGGGCCGCCGCTGAAGCCGAAGCCGTCAACCCGATCACCGAGTTGCTGTAGCCGCGGTCGTAGTCGCCCAGCGGCACGCCGATGATCGCCGCGCGTTCGCGCGTGCTGAAGCGCTCGGCCAGCGCCGCCATGTAGCCCGGCGCCAAGTCGTCGAGTTGCGACGGCAGCAGCGGCACGGCCGTTTCGGGCGCGATCACCAGCTGGCCGCGCGCCGCCGCCACATCCGCCGCCAGCGCGCGCAACGTGTTGGGCAACTGCTCGATCACGAACTTCTCGTCTTGCGGCACATTGGTCTGCAGCAGGCTCACGCTGAGCGTGGCGCCGGGCCGGCTGTGCGACGGTGGCCCCGCCCACGCGGCCAGCGAGAGCGCCGCGACGCTGGCGGCAGCCGCCACACGGTGCGATGCGGCTTGCGACCACAGCGTTGCGACGGCGGCCAGCATCGCGCCGATGCCGAGCACGCCAACCCACGGTGCGAGCACCGCCAGCGGCGAGTCGACCTGCGCATAGCCTGAGGCCAGCCACGGAAAGCCGGTGAACAGCCACGTGCGCGCCAGCTCGGCCAGCAGCCACGCGGCGCTGAAGCAGGCCATGTCGTGCCAGACGTTGCCATCGCGCCAGCGCGCCGCCGCGGCCATCCCGATTGCCAGGTAGATCGACAGCGCCAACGCCAGTGCCAGCACCGCCAGCGCGGCCAGCCACGCCGGCAGGTTGCCGTAGCGGTGCATGCTGATGAACAGCCACCACACGCCGGCCGCCAGCCACGTGGTGCCGAACGCGACGCCGAGCGCGGCAGCACGCCGCACCGAGGCGACCAACACGCGGTGCGCAAGCACGGCGATGCACAGCAACTGCAGCCACCACCAGCCGGTGTAGACGAATGGCAGCGTCTGCAGGGCGCCGAGCGCGGCGGCCAGCAACTCATCGGCCCAGGCCGGCAG
>JBIODO010000118.1:0-10364 GCA_044445225.1 Burkholderiales bacterium | reverse complement strand
CAGCTCGACAGTGGCGTGCCGGTGCTGTCGGCGGTGCTGACGCCGCAGGCCTTTCACGAGCACGACACGCACGCGCGATTCTTCGCCGAGCATCTGGTGGTGAAGGGCCGCGAGGCGGCGCGCACCTGCGTGGCGACGCTGGGCGTGCACCACACGCTGATCGAACAGGCCGCGGCCTGACTCGGCCGGTGTCCGCGGGCCCGGCGCCGTCTGCCCTCAGGCAGGCAGCGCCGGCAACACCGTGCCCGCACATTCGCCAAAGCCGATGCGCCGCGCGCCCGCGCGCTCGCAGAACGCACGCAGGATCACCGTGTCGCCGTCGGCGAGAAAGCTGCGCGTCTCGCCGCCGGGCAGCGCGATCGGCTGCTTGCCGCCGCCGCTCAACTCAAGCAGCGAGCCGCCCTGCCCTGGCAGCGGCCCCGATTGCGTGCCCGAACCCAGCAGATCGCCGGGCCCGAGGTTGCAGCCGTTGCTGCTGTGGTGCGCGAGCAGTTGCGCCACCGTCCAGTAGGCGTCGCCGAAATTCGATTGCGACAGCCGGTGCGGCGGCATCCCCTTGGCGCGCATCGCCTCGGTGTGCAACCAGACTTCGAGCGAGACATCGATCGCACCGCGCTCGCGGTTGGCCGGCGAATCCAGGTGCGGCAACGGCAGCGGGTCGCCCGCCGGGTGCGCAAAGGGTTTGCGAAACGGCGCCAGCGCCTCCTGCGTGACCAGCCACGGCGAGATCGTGGTGCCGAAGTTCTTGGCCAGGAACGGCCCCAGCGGCTGGTACTCCCAGGCCTGGATGTCGCGCGCCGACCAGTCGTTGAGCAGCACCAGGCCGAACCAGTCGTCCTCGGCCTGCGCCATGGTCATCGGGGTGCCGTCGGCGTTGCCGGCGCCCACCAGCACACCGAGCTCGAGCTCGTAGTCGAGCCGGCGCGCCGGCTCGAACACCGGCGCCTTGGCGTCGGGCAGCATCAGCTGGCCGCGCGGCCGCCGCACGCTCTGCCCGCTGACGCCGATCGACGACACGCGGCCGTGGTAGCCGATCGGCACCCACTTGTAGTTGGGCAGCAGCGGGTTGTCGGGCCGGAACTGCTTGCCCACCGCGGTGGCGTGGTGGATGCCGGTGTAGAAGTCGGTGTACTCGCCGATGCGGCACGGCAGCGCGCTCTCGATGTCGGAACGAGGCACCAGGCACAGCTCGAGAAAAGGGGCTTGCTCGCTGCCCTCGCGCAGCGCGTGCGACAGCGCGGCACGCACCGCCCGACGCGCGGCTGCACCCTGGGACATCAGCGCGTGCAGCTCGCCGCGGGCCAGCGGT
The DNA here is from genome assembly GCA_044445225.1 of Burkholderiales bacterium. GTDB lineage: Bacteria > Pseudomonadota > Gammaproteobacteria > Burkholderiales > Burkholderiaceae_C > JAEUPI01. Next base: position 9,055 of record JBIODO010000118.1, on the reverse strand, counting down.
TGCAGCAGCGGCTCGACCTCGCGGCTCCACGGGCATTGCGCCAGCGCCAGCTTGAGGTCGAGCACCTGCTCGCCGATGGCCACGCCGATGCGCCACGCATCCTCGCTGCCGCGGCGCCTGAAGCGGCCGAATGGCAGGTTTTGCAGCGGGAAATCGGTGTCGGCGGTGTTGGCCGATGCAACCCAGCTGTGCAGGGCCGGGTCATGGCTATCGTCGATGTGCGCGGCGTCACTCATGGTCATCGTGCAGTGCAGGGTCGATCATGCGCTTTCGGCAGCAACCGTCTCGGGCGCGCGCATCACCAGCACCTTGTCGACGCGCTTGCCGTCGAGGTCAACCACCTCGAAACGCCAGCCTTCCCAGTCGACCCGATCGGTGATGTCGGGCAGGCGCCCGAGCAGCAGCATGATCATGCCAGCCAGCGTGTTGTAGCGGCCGCGGTCCTCTTCGGGCAGCTCCTTGATCTCGAGCCGGTCTTTCAACTCGGGCACCGGGATCAGGCCATCCATCAACCAGCTGCCGTCCTCGCGCTGCACCGCCCAGGCGTTGTCTGCGCTCGGCACCGCGAACTCGCCGGTGATCGCCTCGAGCACGTCGCGCACGGTGATCACGCCCTGCACGGCGCCGTACTCGTCGACCACGAACACCAGTTGCGCTTCGGAGACGCGAAAGTGATCGAGCAGTTCCATGCCCGACAGCGTCTCGGGCACGAACACCGCTGGCTGCAGCAGCTCGGCCAACGGCGGGGTCTGGCCGGCGGCCAGCGGCACGATCAGCCGCTGCGCGGGCAGCACGCCGATGACCTCATCGAGTCCACCGCGGCATACCGGAAAGCGCGAGTGCGGATGATCGGAGATGATCGCCAGCACGTCCGCCAGCGGCGCGTCGACGTCGATCCACGCGATCTCGTTGCGCGGAATCATCATCGAGCCGATCTGCCGCTCGTCGAGCCGGAACACGTTGCGCACCATCTGGTGCTCTTGCGCCTCGATCACGCCGGCGTCGACTCCTTCCTCGAGGCTGGCGGCGATTTCTTCTTCGGTGACGGCGCGCGAGTTCGACTCCTCGCGAATGCCCAGCAACTTGAGGATCGTCTCGGTACACGCGGTCAGCAGCCACACGAACGGCCGTGTGGCGTTGGACAGCCACTCCATCGGCCGCGCCACATGGCGGGCCACCGACTCGGGGAACATCTGGCCCAGCCGCTTGGGCACCAGCTCGCCAAAGATGATGGTGAGGAAGGTGATGATGACAACCACCATCGCGGTGGCGCTGATGTCGGCGGCGCGCGGCGGCACACCGATTTCGCCGCGCAGCCAGGCCGACAACGGCGCCGAGAACGCGGCGTCGCCGACGATGCCGTTCAAGATGCCGATCGAGGTGATGCCGATCTGCACGGTCGACAGCCAGCGCGTGGGCTGCTCGTGCAGATCCATCGCGGCTTGCGCGCCCGCCTCGCCGGCCTCACACATCACCGCCAGCCGCGCCTTGCGCGCAGCGGTGAGCGCCATCTCCGACATCGCGAACAGCGCGTTGACCAGGATCAGGAAGACGAGAAGCGCAACGTCCATCGATCGGCGCGCGAGCTCATCGCACGCCCGGTCGCAGCCAGGGGGCGTCGAGCGTAGCAGAATCGCCGCCGTGGACCCCCAAGCTCACTGCGTTCGCTGCCCCCCAAGGGGGCGCGGTCTCAACAACGGCCGGCCGGGCGGGCGCTGATGCACTTTCTGATCGGCGACCTGCAGGGGTGCCGCGACGCCCTGGATCGCTTGCTCGCCGAGATCGGCTTCTCGCCGTCGCGCGACCGCCTGCACGTGCTGGGCGACCTCGTCAACCGCGGTCCAGACAGCCTGGGCGTGTTGCAGCGCCTGCATGCGCTGGGCGACGCGGCGAGCTTCCTGCTCGGCAACCACGACCTGCACCTGCTCGCCGTGGCGGCCGGCGTGCAGCCCGCGCATCGCAGCGACACCCTGCAAGCGGTGTTGGCGAGCCCGCGGCGCAACACCTGGCTGCAATGGCTGCGTCAAGGCCGCCTGGCCGACCGCGCGCATGGCTGGCTGCTGGTGCACGCCGGCGTGCTGCCGCAGTGGGACGCCGAACAGACACTGGCGCTGGCCGGCGAGGTGGAGGCGCTGTTGCGCAGCGATGAGTTCGATGCGTTCCTGCCGCGCATGTACGGCAACACACCGCTGCGCTGGGACGATGCGTTGCAAGGCGACGACCGCTGGCGCGTGATCATCAACGCGCTGACGCGCCTGCGCTTTTGCACCCTCGACGGCACGATGGAGTTCAAGGTCAAGGAAGGTGCCGACGCGGCGCCACCCGGCTACGCGCCGTGGTTCCAGATCGCGTCGCGGCGCAGCGCCGGCACGCCGGTCGCATTCGGCCACTGGGCGGCGCTTGGGCTGATCAATCAGCCCGACCTGCTGAGTCTGGACACCGGCTGCGTGTGGGGCGGCAGCCTGAGCGCAGCGCGCATCGACGGCGGCAGGCGCGAACTCTTCCAGGTGCCTTGCAAACAACGGTGACCGCGGTCGACAAGACCGTGAGGAACGTGCAATTCGCCGTATGCCGTGGCAGCCCGGTGCCCGATGCTTGGCAAGCCTGCGTCTTGACCCCACATGCGCCTGCCCGCCTTCACATCCACCCTCAAGTTCCGCATCGTGGCCATCGTGGCCGCCAGCGGCGTGCTGTCGGCTTGGGGCACGGCCAACATGCTGCTCGATGTCACGCAGTCGGAGCTGACGCGCGTGCTGATGACCACCGAGCGCGCAGACCGCGAGCGCACTGCCGCACTGCTGGCCGGCAAGATCCAGACGCTCGAGCTGGCATTGGCCCAAACGGCCGAGCGGCGCCGCGCGGACGCCTGCATCGACCCGCGCGCGACCGAGGACTATCTGGCGTCGCAAGCGGCGTTGAACACGCTGTTCGACATGGTGTTCGTGGCGCGACCCGACGGCACGATGATCGCCCGCGTCGAACGCGGCGCGCCGCAGCGCGAACGGATCAACGTGGGTGACCGCGAATACTTCCAGCGTGCGCTGAGCACGCGCCAGCTCGTGCTGTCGGAACCGGTGCTCGGCAGGATCAAGAAAGTTCCGCTGGTGATCATGGCCATTCCGCTCGTCGGTGCTGACAGTGCGCCGCAATGCGTGGTGGCCGGCGTGGTGGCGCTGACGGCGACCTCGCTGTTTGCCGGCGTGGGCGACAAGCGCCAGGCCGAAGCAGCCATCGACCTGGTGGTCGATCGCAAAGGCACGATCATGTCGCACCCGCGAGTCGAGCGGCTGCTCGGCAACGCGGCCGATGAGCCGGGCCTCGGTGAGTTGATTGCCCGCTGGCAGCACGCCGGCAGCCCGATCGACGGCGTCGGCACGGCGCAGCTGTCGCAAGGCCATCTGGTGTCGATGGCCGGGATCGCGGGCACCGAGTGGCTGCACTTGCGCGTGACGCCCGAGGCGATTGCCATGCAGCCGCTGGCTTCGGCACGCCGGCAGGCGCTTGCTGCGGCGGCCGCTGCCGGCTTGCTGGCGGCGTCGCTGGCCGGCGCATTGGCCTGGGCGCTGGTGCGGCCGATTTCGCGGCTGCGCGCGCGCGCCGAGCACATGCTCGACGTCGAGGCGCACGATCAGGAACCGTGGCCGGCCGATGTGGGCGAGGTGGGCGCGATGGGCCACGCCTTCAGGCAGCTGCTCGAGCAGCGCCAGCTGCGCCAGACGCGCATGAGCGATCTCGTGCTGCAGCTCGAGGCGGTGCTCGACAACGCCGAGGTCGGCATCGCCCTCACCCACGACGGCCGCTTCGACATGGTGAGCCGCAGCCTGTGCCAGATGTTCCGTTGCCAGCGCGAGCAGATGGTGGGCCGCAGCACGCGCATGATCTACGCCAGCGACGCAGCGTTCGAAGAGCTCGCCGCGCGAGCGGGGCCACAGTTCCTGGCGCACGGCGTGTTCGAAGGCGAACTCGAACTGATGCGCAGCAATGGCGAACTGTTCTGGGCCCGCATGCGCGGCCGCGCGGTGGTGCCTGGCGACAGCGCACACGGCACGATCTGGGTGATCGACGACATCACGCAAGCCCGCCAACAGCACGAGCAGCTGACCTGGGCCGCCACGCACGACGCCCTCACCGGGCTGGCCAATCGGACGGTGTTCGAAGCCCTGCTGGACCAAGCCACAGCGCAGGCCGCGGAGCACCCGTTTTGCGCGCTGTTCATCGACCTTGACCACTTCAAGCTCGTCAACGACACCGGCGGCCATGCCGCCGGCGACCGCATGCTGGGCGATGTTGCGCACGAGCTGGCCGCTCGGCTGCGCAAGTCGGACACGCTGGCGCGCATCGGCGGCGACGAGTTCGCGGTGCTGCTGCCCGAGTGCCCTGTGGCGCAGGCGCGCGCCATTGCCGAGAAGCTGCGCGCCACCGTCGAAGACTACGTGTTGTCATGGCATGGCGAGACTTTTCGCGTCGGCGCCAGCATCGGGCTGGTCCGCGTCGACGGCACGCACGCCAACGGCGGCGAGGTGCTGCGCGCCGCCGACGCCGCGTGCTATGCCGCCAAGCGCGAAGGCCGCAACCGCGTGACGTCGCTGATGGCTGACGCCTGAAGCACGGCGCCCGATCGGCGCCGGTCCACGCACGCTAAGATCGCGAACGCATCAGGTGCCTCGGGTCGCCGTTCGACGGCCCCGGGGTTAAACGGGAAGCAGGTGCGCGCGCTCATGCAGTCGATGGGCGCACAAAGCCTGCGCTGCCCCCGCACCGGTTGGTGGGTTGGGATGTCACACACATCCCTGAGGTAGCCGAATGCCACTGCGAGCCGCAAGGTTCGTGGGAAGGCGGCTGCCGAAGGCGCGCTCGTGCGCCGGCCCATGAGCCCGGATACCGGCCTGCTGCAATGGCCGCCGCGCCGCATGGCGTGGCGATTCCTGTCTAGGCAGCCTGCGGGGACGCTGGCTGCGGGAGTCTGTCAGTGCATCAACCCAAGCCTCAGCGGCCGGCCCTCGCGGCCAGCCTTGTCGTGTTCATTGCGTCGTTCGCCGGCGCGCCGTCATCGTCGGCCGCCGAGCCGATTCCCCAAGTGGTGGTCACCGCCAATCGGGTGCCGGAGCCCACCAGCAAGGTGATCGCCGACCTCGTGGTGATCGACGCCGAGCAGATCTCACGTGCCGGGCCGATCGGCCTGGCCGAACTGCTGCAGCGCCACGCCGGCGCCGAGCTCAGTTCCAACGGCGGCCCCGGCCAGCCCAGCGGCGTGTTCCTGCGGGGCGCCAACACCAATCAGGTGGTCGTGCTGATCGACGGCGTGCGCGTCAACTCGGCCACCACCGGCACCACGGCGCTGGAGCACATCCCGCTGGCGCAGATCGACCACATCGAGGTGCTGCGCGGGCCCGCCAGCAGCCTGTACGGCTCTGATGCGATCGGCGGCGTGATCCAGATCTTCACGCGGGCGCCCGATGGCATCAACGCCGGTGTGGCCGCGGGCAGCGACCACCGCGGCGAGGTGCGTGGTGGCTTCGGTGGCAACAGCGGCGACTGGTCGTGGTCGCTCAACGCCGGCGCGCTGTACGTGCGCGCGTTCTCGGCCACCAACGCGAGCAACACGTTTTTCTACAATCCCGACGACGACCCCTATCGAAACCAGAACGCGAACGGCGCCGTGCAGTGGCGCTGGGCCGATGGCCACCGCGTCAGCCTGCGCGGCACATACAGCAACGCCGACACCCACTTCGACAGCGGACCGAACAGCGATCCCGTCAACCACCAGCAGCTGGGCAGCCTGGCGCTCGAGAGCCAGGACCGCATCACCGAGACCTGGCGCAGCACGCTGCGGCTGGCACGCGGCACCGATCACTCGAACAGCAGCGGCGGCGACTCCCCCAGTACGTTCGACACCGACCAGGCGCAGGCGACCTGGCAGAACGACCTCACCCTCGGCAGCACCACCAACCTGAGCGTTGGTGCCGAGTGGCGGCGTGAGCGCGTGACCAGCAGCACCGCTTACACGCAGACCTCGAGCACCATCTCGTCGTTGTTCGCGGCCGCGCAGCACACCTTCGGCACGCTGCAGCTGGAGGAGTCGGTGCGCACCGATCAGAACTCGCAGTTCGGCACCCACACCACCGGCCGCATCGGCGCCGGATGGTCGTTCGCACAGGATTGGCGCGTCACCGCAGCAGCCGGCACGGCGTTTCGCGCGCCGACCTTCAACGACCTTTACTTCCCCTCGGAGTTCGGCTTCGCGGGCAACCCCAACCTGCAGCCCGAGCGGTCGCGCGGGGGCGATGCGGCGCTGCGCTACCGCAGCGGCGGCAGCACGGTGAGCCTGACCGCGTTCGACAACCAGATCGACGACCTGATCGCGGTGGACCCGACCTTCAGCACGGTGATCAACGTCAACCGTGCGCGCATCCACGGCACCACGCTGGCGGCGACGCAGGTGTGGGGAGCCTGGCAAGCCGATGCCGAGTGGACGCATCAGAGCCCGCGCGACGCCGACACCGGCAACCTGCTGGTGCGGCGCGCGCTCGATCACGGCCGCGCCGGACTTGCCTACGACACCGGCGCCTGGCGGGTGGGCGGCAACGTGGTGGCCAGCGGCGCGCGCTTCGACAGCGCCGCCAACACGCCGCAATCGCGCATGGGCGGCTACGGCTTGCTCTCGCTGTTCGCCAACTGGTCGATCCTGCGCGAGTTCACGCTGGGCGCCCGCGTGCTCAACGCCACCGACAAGCGCTACGAAATCGCGCAGGGCTACAACACGGCGCTGCGGCAGTTCATGCTGACGCTGGACGGGAAATGGTGACCACCCCCGATGCGGCCTTGCGGCCGCTTCCCCCTCAAAGGGGTCAACACCAGCGGACCGGCGAAGCCGAATCCGCGGTGTTCGCTTGGACGCCTTCCGGGGGCTGAGCATCGAATGCGTCGGGCGCTGCTCATCTGGTTCGTGCTTGCGCTGCTGGCTGTGGCTGCGATGGCATTGGCACTGGCCATCGGCAGCCACGCGATCGCGCCGCTCGAGCTGCTGCGCGTGCTGCTGCGCCCGGACGACAGCGTGAACGCGCAGATCGTGCACGAGTTGCGCCTGCCGCGCGCGCTGGCTGCCTTCGGCACCGGCGGCCTGCTCGCGCTGGCCGGCGCCTTGATGCAGGTGCTGCTGCGCAATCCGCTGGCCGACCCGTATGTGATGGGCGCATCGGGCGGTGCCGCGGTGGGCGCGCTCGGCGCGATGTTGTGCGGCCTGGGTGCCGCGTTCACGCAGGGCGCGGCGTTCGGAGGCGCGCTGGCCTCCACCGTGCTGGTGTTTGCCCTGGCGCGCCGCGAATTCGCCGGCGCGGCGCTCACCGACCCCGGTCTCGGTGCGCCGCGCCTGCTGCTGGCCGGCGTGATGCTGGCCGCGCTGTGGACGGCGCTGGTCACGCTGCTGCTCACGCTGTCGCCCGAGGCGCGCATCCGTGGCATGTTGTTCTGGCTGGCGGGCGACCTGAGCGCCGGCAGCGGCGGCGGGGTTGCGCTGGCGGTGCTGGCCCTGGTGGTGGCGATCGTCTGGCCCCTCGGACGCTCGCTCAACGTGATGCTGCGCGGGCCGGTGATCGCGCTGTCGCTCGGCGTTCGCGTGGTGGTGCTGCGCCGCGCGCTGTTCGTGCTCGCCTCTCTGGCCACCGCGGTGGCGATGACCAGCAGCGGCGCCGTCGGTTTCATCGGGCTGGTGGTGCCGCACGCGCTGCGCCTGGCCATCGGCAACGACCAGCGTGTGCTGCTGCCGGCCTGCGCACTGGGTGGCGGCGCGCTGTTGTTGCTGGCCGATACCGCGGCGCGCACTGTGGTGGCGCCCCAGCAGTTGCCGGTGGGCCTGGTCACCGCGTTGCTCGGCGTGCCCACGTTCCTCGCCTTGCTGCTCGGGCGCGCACGATGACCACCGACGTGCCATTGCTCGACGCGTCCGGCCTGACGCTGCGCGCAGGCACGCGCGAACTGGCGCGCAACCTGTCGCTGTGCGTGCGGGCGGGCGAGCTGTGGTGCGTGCTCGGCCCCAACGGCAGCGGCAAGACCACGCTGCTGCACACCCTGGCCGGCGTGCACGCACCGGCTGCCGGGCGCGTGCGCCTGATGGGCAGCGACCTCGCGCACGCTGCGGCCGAGCAGACCGCGCGTTGGCGCGGCCTGCTGACGCAGACGGTGCACGACAGTTTCTCGGCCACCGCGCTGGAGGTGGTGCTGCTCGGCCGCCATCCGCACCACGGCCGCTGGTCGTTCGACGATGACGAAGACCGGCGCATTGCGCACGATGCGCTGGCAGCGGTCGATGCGGCGGCGCTTTCGGCGCGCGACGTCATCACGCTATCGGGCGGCGAGCGCCAGCGCGTGGCGATTGCCGCGTTGCTGGCGCAACGCGCGCCGCTGATGCTGCTCGACGAACCCACCGCGCACCTGGACTTGAAGCACCAGGTCGGCGTGCTCGAACACCTGCGCGCACTCGTGCAAGCCGGTGGCGGCGCGGCGGTGATCGCGTTGCACGACCTCAACCTGGCGGCGCGCTTTGCCAGCCATGCGCTGGTGCTCGGCGGCGTCGAGCCGATTGCCGGCACCGTCGATGAGGTGATGACCGAAGGCACGCTGAGCGCCGTGTTCGACCACCCGCTGCGCCGCCTGCGCACCGGGGCACGATGGAACTACGTCGTCGAGTGACGCTGCGGGCCGCCGCTGTCGCATGGTGCGTCGCGGCCATGGCCTCTTGGTGCGCTGCGCCGGCGCAAGCCCAGCTTCGCGTGCTCGACGTGGACGGCCGCGCCGTCGAGCTGCAAGCGCCGGCGCGTCGCGTGATCAGTCTGGCACCGCATCTGACCGAGCTGATGTTCGCGATCGGTGCCGGAGATCGTGTGGCGGGCACCGTTGAATACGCAGATTTTCCCGTGGCGGCAAAACGGGTGCCGCGGGTCGGCGACAGCGCGCTGCTCGACCTCGAGCGCATCGTGGCGATGCAACCCGACCTGCTGCTCGTCTGGCGCCACGGCAATTCGCCGCAGCAGCTGCAGCGGCTTTCCGCTTTGAAGCT
>JBIODO010000117.1:0-10367 GCA_044445225.1 Burkholderiales bacterium | reverse complement strand
TCCGCGCGCAGCATGCTGGCGCCGTCTTGCCGCTGCACGGCTTTGACGTGGCCGGCCTCGTCGAGCACCACCACCGCCATCGGCCTGTAGCCGGCCTCGGTGGATCGCGCCAGCGCGGTGGCGATGATGCGGTTGGCTTGGTCGAGTGTCAGTGGCATTTCGAGGCTCCCTCGGTAGGTGTGGTTGCAGCAATCGTAGCGGCGGCGCACACGCTGCGCTGTCGGTGGCCGCACTGGCTTCAATCGGGCACGAAGGTGTTGCGGCCCTCGTGGTGCGACACCGTGCCGTGGCGGCCGAGGCTCTCGCGATCCTGCAGATCGTGCAGCGTGGTCGCATCGTCGGGCGTGTTGGCGATGAAGCGCTCGCCGGTGGCCAGCAGACGGCCGAACAGCACCGAGTAGGCCGGGCCGTCGCGGTCGTGCATCACGGTGTAGGTCTCGATTGTCGCGCGGCCACTGGCCGCCTCTGTGAACGGGGCCTTGGCACTGCGGTCCAGTTCGGCCTGCAGTGGCGACGGATCCTCGCGCCGCCAGGGCGCCGAGAGCGGCGCGCTCGAGTACACGCCCCACGAGTGTTTGGTCAGGTAGTTGCCGTTGGCCGACACCAGCCCGCAGCGGCCCGGCGCCGCGCGCAGGCGCCGCATCATCTGGCAAACAGCGTGCGTCACGTAGTTGTTGCCGGGGCCGCCGAAGAACGGCAGGCCACCGGTGACGGTGAGTCCGCGCGCATCGTCTTCGGCCAGGGCGATTTCGGCACACGCGATCTCCACCGCCGACGCAAAGCAGCTGTACAAGTCGAAGAACGCGATGTCGTCGAGTGTGCGGTTGGCCATCGCGAGCGCCTGCGCGGCCACCGCCCGGATCGCAGGCGACGAATGGAAGTCGGCCCGCTCGCTGACGAACCAGTGGTCGTTGCCATCGGCACAGCCGTGCAGGAACACCCACTTGTCGCGCGGTATGTTCAAGCGCTGCGCCAGCCCCACCGAGGTCAACACCAGCGCTGCCGCCTGGTCGATGAAGGCGTTGGCGTTCATATAGCGCGGATACGGAAAGCCGATCCAGCGATTGTCGGCATCGACATGGGCCAGCCGCTCGGCGCTCAGGCCGTCGCGCCGCGTGGCCAGCGGGTTGGCGGCGGCAACGGCGGCGAAGCGCGCGAGCAGCTGCCCCATCGAGCGCAGGTGCTGCTCGATGCTGGCGCCGCGTGCGCCGCGGATGGCGTTTTCGAACAGCGGATAAAACGTGATCGCCGCGCGCAGGCGATGCCGCTCTTCGTGATCGCTCCAGCCACGGCGTGCGTCGCCGATCAGCTCGGGCGCGCCACCGGGATCCTCGGCCCAAGAAACCGGCAATCCCGCGCGCTGCACGCCATGCTGCGTGCGCAGCGCCTCGCCGCCGCAGATCAGCGCGGCCTGCATCTCGCCGCGCGCGATCTGTTCGCAAAACAGGTTCACCAGGTACTGCGGCATGTTGCCGCCGTTCCAGCTGTAGAGGTGGCGCGAGGCGCGCAGGCCGAGCCGCTGGGCCACGCTGGCCGGCGGGTTGCTCGACGTGCCGATCTCGCTCGCGAAGCGGTACGACGTGTCGGCGAACGAGCGCAGCATCGCCACGGTGTCGATTGCCGGAGTCAGCGCGGCTGCGGCGCCGCTGTCGGCCAGCGCACCGCGTGCGGCGGCGGCCACCAGGTCGTACGGCGAGCGGCCCGCGGCCACCGGAGTCGTCAGATCGGTGACGTCGCCGCAGCCCACGAGAATCGGCGTGCGCAGGTCCGGCGATTCGCTCATCGTCGGCTCGCCGCGCGGCGCTAGTCGCCGCGGGTGGGCGCCAGGGCGGACTTCGGCAGCATCACGTGGATGCCCTTGTGCTCGTTGACCAGTTGCGTCACGTGCACGTCGGCGGCCAGGCTCATCAGCATGAACGCCTGCTGGCGCGTCAGCGGCGTGGTCGCACTGACCCACTCGATCATCTGCCGCAGCGCGTGCGTGGCGGCGTTGTCGAGGCTCGGGTCCATGCCCATCGTGATGCGGTGGGTCGGCGTCTCGGCGCGCGGAAAGGTGAACCCGAGGTCCTTGCGCGCGATGATCTCGACGGTGCCCTCGATCGCGGTTTCTATCGCGGTGACGCAGACCTCGCCGTCGCCCTGCACACCATGGCCGTCGCCGAGCGACAGGTTGGCGCCCTCGTTGAACACCGGCAGGTACAGCGTCGAGCCGGGGATCAGCACTCTGTTGTCGAGGTTGCCGCCGTGCGCGCGCGGCTGGATCGACGAGATGGCGCCCCACGTCGGTGGCGGTGCGACGCCGATGACCCCGAAGAACGGCCGCAGCGGCAGCTCCAACCCCCATGGCAGGCGGCCGACCTGGCGCTCGCGGTCGAGCGCGACGATCATCTGCTCGAACTCAGTGAAGTCGTTCGGCAGTGCCCCGGCCAGCGGCCGGATGAACGTGTAGCCCCAATCCTGACGCAGCCGCACGTCGACGACGCGGATCTCCAGCACGTCGCCGGGCAGTGCGCCGCGCACCGAGATCGGGCCGGTCAGGATGTGGCCGGGCAGCCGGCGCTCGCTCTTCTCGTGGATGCGCAAGAGCTCGGGCGGCACGTGAAAGCCGGGTCCCGGCAGGTTGGCCGGCCCGCCCGACACCGTCTCGACCGTCACGCGGTCGCCGCTGTCGATCGTCAGCACGGGTTTCAGATTGGCGGCGAACCAGCCCCAATGCACGGTTTCGACGCTGGCGCGCAGGCGGTGGTGGGCCATCGATCCATCGTAGCAGCAGCGCGGCGCTTAGCGCCGCTGCCAAGCGTCGCGGCTCTAGCGGAAGTTCGCGAGCATGTGCTCCAACGCCATCGTGAAGGGCGACTGCATCATCGGCAGCGTCATCAGCATGCCGATCAGGCCGACCGACAGCGTGATCGGAAATCCGACCGCGAACACGTTGATCTGCGGCGCCACGCGCGAGATGACGCCGAGCACGATGTTGACGAACAGCAGCATGCCCACCAGCGGCAGCGCGATCCACAGCCCGAGGTGAAACACCTCGGCGCCCCAGACCTGGGGCTGCAGCGTGCGCAGCCAGCCGAGCACGTCGGTGCTGACCGGAAAGGCGCTGAAGCTGCGCACCAGCGCCGCGATTACTGCCAGGTGGCCGTCGACCACGATGAACAGCAGCGCCACCATCGAGCCGAACAGACGCCCCGCGGCATTGGTCTGCGACGCGGTGGCGGGGTCGAAGAAGCTGGCGAAGTTCAGGCCCATCTGCAGGCCGATGATTTCACCGGCCATCTCGACGGCGGCGAACACGATGCGCACCGCGAACCCGAGCGCCAGGCCGATCAACACCTGCTGCGCAGCCAACAGCAGCGCGGCCATCGAGTCGAGCGCCACGGTGGGCATGGCCGGCAGCGTGGCCTGCGCGGCCACGGTGATGAAGAACGCCAGCGCGATGCGCACGCGCACCGGCACGACGCGTTGCCCCAGCACCGGCAGCGACGTGAACAGCGCCAGCGAACGCAGAAAGGGCCACAGCAGCGGCGTCAGCCAGGCCTGCAGTTCGGCTTCGGTGAAGGTGAGCATTGCGCTTCAGCGGCTCGCCGCCAGCGACGCGGTGGCGCTGGCTGAAAGCATGCGTTCAGCCGACCGCGCCCGGAATGCTCTGCAGCGTGCGCTGGATGTACTCCACCAGCGTGGTGAGCATCCACGGACCGGCCACCGCGAGCATCGCCACCGCGGCCAGCACCTTTGGCACGAACGACAGCGTGGCCTCGTTGATCTGCGTGGCCGCCTGCAGCACGCTGACCACCAGGCCCACCACCAGCACGGTGAGCAGCACCGGCGCGGCGACCATCAGCATCAGCATCAGGCCCTGCTGGCCGAGCGTGAAGACTTGCTGTGAATCCATGTCAGTGGCTCTGTTGCGTTGTGCTTGGTCGCTTTGCGAATTGCCTGCCTTGCAGCGAGGCAAAGCCGCGGGCGGGTATGCGCCGGCGCTCGAATGCGGCAGCTATTCGCCGCGCGAAGGGTTCCCTGCGGTGCTCGGTCTCATGGCCCGTCGCGGCCGGCGCACACCCACCCGCGCCTTTGCCGGCACGACCGAGGTGTTTGTGGACGAAAACCACGAGCGTTGCTGCGCGGTGGGTGGTGCCCGGCGGGGGCGACTTGTGGGGCGGCGAGAAGCGCAGCAGCGCGGTCGGCGCGCGCGCAGCGCGCGCTTCGTTAACTGACTCGCCGAGACTGTTTGAGCGCAACGAACGCAGTGAGTGCAGCGAGTTTCTCGGCGCGACCGCGCTGCGAGCATCGCAGCGGAGTCGGCCTGCAAGGCCGACCGCACCAGTAGGAGCCCCCGCTGGGTATCGCCCGCCACGCCGCGCCACTCTCGTTCTCTTCATGTGACGAACGACGCAGCCAACGAGCCGAGCAGCAGGTTCCAGCCGTCGGCCAGCACGAACAGCATCAGCTTGAACGGCAATGCCACCAATACGGGACTCAACATCATCATGCCCAGGCTCATCAAGACGCTGGCCACGATCATGTCGATCACCAGGAACGGAATGAAGATTAGAAAGCCGATCTGGAACGCGCTTTTCAGCTCGCTGGTCACGAAGGCCGGCACCAGCACCTTGAACGGCACGTCTTCGCTCTTGACCTCGGCCGGCAGCTTGGCTAACTTGGCGAACAACTGCACGTCGGACTGGCGCGTCTGCTTGAGCATGAACTCGCGCAGTGGCACCTCGCCGCGGTTGAGCGCCTCGTTGAACGAGATCTTGTTGGCCTGCAGCGGCTCGTAGGCCTGTGCGTAGATGCGGTCGATCGTCGGCCCCATCACGAACAGCGTGAGGAACAGGCTCAGGCCCACGATCACCTGGTTGGGCGGCGCGGCCTGCGTGCCCAGTGCCTGCCGCAGCAGCGACAGCACGATCACGATGCGCGTGAAGCCGGTCATCAGCAGCAGCACCGCCGGCAGGAAGCTCAGCGCGGTGAACATCAGCAGCGTCTGGATCGGCACCGAGTAGGTGGTGCCGCCGGCTCCCTGGCCGATCAACAGCGGCAGATTTGACGGGTTGTTCTGCGCGAAAGCCGCGCCGCAAAGTGCCGACAACAGCGATACGGCCAGGCCTTGCGCGCCGCGCCGCAGCGAGCGCAAGAAGAAGACTCTGCGATCAGCGCGCATCGGAGCTTTCATTGCTGTTCTTGGCAATGGCGCCGGGCATGTGCCTGGCCAACAGTTGCGCGAACGGGCCTGCCGCTGCGGCAGCGGCGGGCAGCGCTTGCGGCGCCATCGTGTGCAGCGTGTGGATGCCGGCCGGCGATACGCCGAGCACCAGCCAGCGGCGCTCGTCGCCGCTGCCCACTTCCACCGTCAGCAGGCGCTGGTTGGCCGAGATCGGCAGCATCGCCACCGTGCGCATCACGCCGTGCGCCGCGCCGCCGCCGATCGGCGTGCGCTTGAGCAGCCACAGCGCCAGCGGAATCAGCGCGACGATGCCGGCAAACGCCAGCAACGATCCGAGAGTCGAGCCCATGCGAAGGTCAGCCGCCCTTGCTCAAGCGGCGCATGCGCTCGCTGGGCGTCACGATGTCGGTGAGGCGGATGCCGAACTTGTCGTTGACCACCACCACCTCGCCCTGCGCGATCAGGTAGCCGTTGACGAGCACGTCCATCGGTTCGCCGGCCAGTGTCTCGAGTTCGACCACCGAGCCCTGCGCGAGCTGCAGGATGTGCTTGATCGCAATGCGGGTGCGCCCGAGCTCCACGGTCAGCTGCACCGGGATGTCGAGGATCATGTTGATGTCGTTGCCGGCTCCGCCGCCAGGCGTCGAGCCCGCAGCGAAGCTCGCAAACGGCGCCGGCGAATCGGCCGGTGCGGCCAGCGCGCCGCCGTCGGCCGGCTTGGCCTCGGCCATCGCGGCGGCCCATTCGTCGGCCATCTTGTCCTGGCTTTCGCCGGGAGCGGCCGGTGCGGTGTTGTCAGCTGACATGCAGGTCTCCCAGCCAACCGCGTTGGGGGTTGGTCAACAGTTGATCGATCTTGATCGAGTAGTGGCCACTGGAAGTGCCGTAGTGGCAATCGAACACCGGCACGCCGTCGACCTTGGCCTGGATGAGCTGCTCGATGTCGAGCTCGACAAAGTCGCCGGCTTTCAGCGCCAGCAATTGCTCCACCGTGGCGTCGGCGCGGGCCAGCTCGGCCACCAGCGTGACCTCGGCCGACTGGATCTCGGTCTTGAGCATCGTGACCCAGCGGCGGTCGGGTTCGGAGGCGTCGCCCTGCACGGTGGTGTACAGCACGTCGCGAATCGGCTCCAGCGTGGCGTACGGGATGCACAGGTGCATCGAGCCGCTGGTGTCGCCGAACTCGAACGTGAACGAGCTCGACACCACGATCTCGCTGGGGGTGGCGATGTTGGCGAACTGCGGCTGCATCTCCGAGCGCTGGTGCTCGAGCTCCAGCGGGTAGATGCCCATCCAGGCCTTCTTGTACTCGGCGCACAGGCACTCGAGCATGCGGTGGATCACGCGCAGCTCGGTGGGCGAGAACTCGCGGCCTTCGATGCGCGTGTGGAACTTGCCCACGCCGCCGAACATCGCATCGATCACCGCGAACACCAGGTTGGGTTCCAGCACGACCAGGCCGGCGCCGCGCAGCGGCCGCACCGACATGATGTTGAAATTGGTGGGCACCACGATCTCGCGCAGGAACGCCGAGTACTTGTGCATCTTGATGCCGCCCACCGACACCTCTGGGCTCTTGCGCAGCAGGTTGAACAGGCCGATGCGCGCGTTGCGGGCGAAGCGCTCGTTGACGATCTCCATCGTGGGCATGCGCCCGCGCACGATGCGCTCCTGGCTCGCGAGGTCGTAGGTGCGCACGCCGTCGGCGGGCGCCTCGGGCGCGTCGGGCTTCTGGCTTTCGCCGGTGATGCCCTCGAGCAGCGCGTCGACTTCGTCCTGCGACAGGATCTGCTGGTTCATGAGCGTGTCCCGATGCGAGCGCGGGGGTCCATGTGCTTACTGGATGATGAACGACGAGAAGTGCACGGCGCGCACCGGCGATTCGTCGCCGGTGTTGTCGTCGGCATCGTCCAGTGGCTTCATCGCGGCGCGCCGGATCTCGCGCGCCAGCTCCAGCTTGCCTTCACGATCCTGCAGCTCGGAGGCCTTCTTGTGCGCGATCAGCATCAGCACGTCGTTGCGCACGGCCGGCATGTAGGCCTTCAGCAGATCGCTGGTTTTGGTGTCGGCCAGCTCCAGCGTGACACCCACTTGCGCGTAGCGCTCGGCCTCGCGATCGGCGAGGTTCACCGTGAACATGTCCATCGGCAGGAACACCGGCAGGTGCTGCTTGTCGCCCTTCTTCTTGTGGGGCTGGGCTTCGGCCGTCGTGTCGCCTTCGTCGCCATCGGCTTCGGCTGCGGCGCTGGCCTTCTTTTGCATCAACCAGAACGCGGCGCCACCGCCCACCAGTGCCAGCACCAGCAGCGACAGCGCGGCGATCAGGATCAACTTCTTCTTGCCCTTGGCCGGAGCCGGGGCAACTTCAGCGGGGGCAGGGATCGTGGCCATGGAATCCTTCGGGTGCGCACGGCAGCTCTGGGCCGCGTGCGCTCCAACCTCATCTCGACGGGTCGATTATTCGAGTCGCTTGCCGGCCAGGCGCCCGGAATAAGAAGCCTTTTCGGGCGCGACTCTCAGGCTTGCAGCCCGCGCCGGCGCTTGCCTGCTCAGGCGTAGACGTCGAGCAGCGAGCGCGCCCAGCGCCGCGGTGCGCTCAGCGATGGGCCCGCGTCCGCGCCCGCATCCGTGCGTGAACGATTGCCGTGACCGGCGCCCGCACGATCGCGCCGCGGGTCGCCGTTGCTCTGGCCGGCATGGCTCGACACGCCACCGCCCGCCAGCGTGAAGCCCGACTCGCGCAACGCCGCGGCCAGCGCCGGCAACGATTGCTCGATCGACTCGCGCGTGGCGGCCACCGCGGCGGTGAAGTCCACGTGCGCGGCCTGGCCGTCCAGCGCGATCTGCACGGTCACCGGCCCCAATTCGGCCGGATGAAGCTGCAGGCGTGCTTGCTGCACGCCGTCGCGCACCCACACCGACACCTGCGTGCCCAGGGCCATGCCGAAGCCCGGTTCGTCGATGGTTGCGTGCAAGGTGGCCTGAGGCAGTTTCGATTCGGTGCCCGGTGCCGCTGTGGCGCTGTTGATGTCGCGCGTCAGCAGGGCGGCCGCAAGCGGCGAGGCCGATGGATCGACACCTTGCCGATCGAACGCCGGCGCGCGCAGGCTGATTGCCGGCGTCGCGGCGGCGTCAGCCGTCGCGTGTTCGATCGCGGCATGAAACGGCAACGCCGCTGCCGCGCCGTCGCGTCCGCCTGTGGGCTCGTCGAGCGGCGTGACGCGGCCGGGCACCGATGCCCCGGCACGTTTGTCATGCGCGCCTTCGATGCGCGAACCCAGGCGGCCAGGTGCTGCCCGCTCGTCGATGACCAGCGCGGCCTCTTCGGCGCCGGCCGCGCGGGGACGCTCGCTGTGAAGGGTTTCAATGGCGGCTCGCGGCATCACCGTCGCGTCGATGGCGATGGGTGGCGCGAGCGAGGCCAGCGTCTCTTCGGCGGTCTTGGGCGCGCTTGGCGCGGCATCGCCCGCAACCGACTCGCTGGTGATGGCGCACGCTGCAGCGTCGCTGCGCGCGGCCTCGCCGGCCGGCTGCCGGGTGGCCTCGCTCGCCGAGCTCTGGGCCTGAGCGTGGCGCGCCGGCCGCGCGTGCGCATCAGCGGCCTTCGACGCCTGCGAGCGCGGCTCGTTGGAGTGGGCAGTCTTGGGCTCGCCTTGCGCGCGCTGCAGCGCGTCGGCGAATGCGTCGCCGCCTTCGCCTTCGGCAGCAGGGCTGGCGGCCGGTTCGCTGCCGCGCTGCGGCGGCGGCGCGACGCTGGGGATCGTCAGGGTCGGCAACATCGTGGAGGCACTCCTGCTGACTGGGTTTCGCGCTGCCGGTGGGATTTCAGCGCGGCAGATCACCGAGTTCGGTGGCGGGTGGCGCGGCGTGGCGGCGCGCATGGGCGGCCGAGGCGATCTCGTCGCTGTGCGACTGCTCGCGGCGCGCCGCGAGCTGCTGCTCTTGCTTGGCGCGCCGCTCAATCAGTTTTTCCACCGAGGCGACGCGGCGCTCGTTGTCGCTGAGAGTCTGGCGCGCCTGTTCGAGCCGCGCATTGGCCAGTTGCACGGCGGCGCGCTGTTGCGCGATGGCCTGCTCCAGGCGCTGCATGAAGCCCTGGTAGCACTGCATCAGCGCCACGCTGCCGGGCTCACGAAAACGCGCGCTCCAGCGCTCGACGGTTTCGCTGCGGTAGGCGTGCAGTTGCTGGGCTTGCGTATCGGCCTGGTCGGCCGTGCCCTCGGCGTCGCGCAGCCCGAGCAGGGCGGCATCGCGCACGCGGCGTTCGTGATCGAGCAACTGGCGCAGGGCTTGCATGGTGGGCATCGTCTTGCTGTGAATGCGTCGTTTCAGTGGCCCAGCAGCGCGCGCAGGTCGCGCCAGCTGTCGGCCAGCGGGGCGCGCTCGTGCATGTCTTGCTGCAGCAGCGTAGCCAGCGGCAGGTGCAGGCGCACGGCGGCGTCGAGTTCGGCATCGCGCCCCTCGGCATAGGCGCCGAGCTGGATCAGGTCGCGCGCCTTGTTGAACTTGGCCAGCATCTGGCGCGCGCGGCGCGCCGCATCAACCTGCTCGTGCGGCACCACAGCGCCCATCACGCGCGAGATCGAGCGCTCGATGTCGATGGCCGGATAGTGGCCCGCCTCGGCCAGCTCGCGTGACAGCACGATGTGGCCGTCGAGAATGCCGCGCGCCGCGTCGGCGATCGGATCCTGCGGATCGTCGCCCTCGCTGAGCACGGTGTAGAAGGCGGTGATCGAGCCCGCGCCGTTGAGGCCGTTGCCGCTGCGCTCCACCAGCTGCGGCAGCTTGGCGAAACAGCTCGGCGGGTAGCCCTTGGTGGCCGGTGGCTCGCCGATGGCCAGCGCGATCTCGCGCTGTGCCATCGCGTAGCGCGTGAGGCTGTCCATCAGCAGCAGCACGTGCTGCCCCTGGTCACGAAAATGTTCGGCGATCGCGGTGGCGTAGGTGGCGGCCTGCATGCGCACCAGCGGCGGCGCGTCGGCGGGGGCGGCAACCACCACCGAGCGCTCGAGGCCTTCGCGCTCGAGGATGTCTTCGACGAATTCCTTCACTTCGCGGCCACGCTCGCCCACCAGCGCGACGACGATCACGTCGGCCGCGGTGTAGCGCGCCATCATGCCCAGCAGCACCGACTTGCCGACACCGGTGCCGGCGAACAGGCCCACGCGCTGGCCGCGGCCGATGGTGACCAGCGAGTTGA
>JBIODO010000116.1:0-10390 GCA_044445225.1 Burkholderiales bacterium | reverse complement strand
CGCGCCGGCGGCGCTGCTGGTGGCCGCCGCGGGCGCGTTGTACTTCTGCGTCGGGCACATGGTGCACGCCGGCCGCCTGTCGGCGGGCTTGAGCGCGTTCGGCGAGTTGATCGAGAAGACGCTGCAGATCGGCGTCAACACGCTGTCGTTTGCACGGGTGGGTGCCTTCGCACTGGCCCACGCGGGTTTGTCATCGGCCATCGTCTCGCTGATGGACGCTGCCAACAGCATCGTGGCCAAGGCGCTGGTGCTGGTGTTCGGCAACGTGGTGGTGATCGTGCTCGAGGCGCTGGTGGTGTCGATCCAGACCACGCGGCTCGTGCTGTTCGAATTCTTCACCCGCTTCATGCAAGCCCAGGGGCGGGCCTTTCAACCCTTGCCGGCTCCGCCATCCATCCACCAGGAGAACTAGATGAACAAACCGCTGGGCGTTCCGCTCGGGCTGATCACGCTGACACTGCTGTTGGGGCTGGGCGGCACGGCACTGCTGCTGTGGGCGCCCCACGCGTGGGCAGCCTCCGACACCGGCGCCGCGGCCCGGCTCGCCGGCGTGGACACCAGTTGGGTCTTCATCGGCGCGGCGCTCGCCACCGGGCTGTCGTCGCTGGGCGCAGGCTTTGCGGTGGCCAAGGTGGGCACCGCGGCGGTGGGCGCGTTGGCGGAAAAGCCCGAGCTGTTCGGCCGCCTGCTGATCCTGATCGGCCTCGCCGAAGGGATCGCGATTTACGGGCTGATCGTGTCGATCCTGATGCTCAACCGGCTGGGCTGATGAGCACCGCACGGCCGCGCCCAAGGTGCTCGATCCCCCGCGGGGCCAAGGGGGCCCGATGACCGCACCGATCTATCTGGGCGACGAGGTCAGCGCGGCCGGCTACCGGCTCGCCGGCGCGCTCGTGTGCACACCCAGCGCCGGCGAGGACGCCGCCGCGCTGCAGTGGGCGTGTTCGCAGGCGCCGCTGGTGCTGGTGTCGGCGGCCGTGGCGGCGCGCGTCGACGAAGCGGTGATGCGCGAACGGCTTTCGGCGCTGGCGCCGCTGGTGCTGGTGGTGCCCGATGCCCAGGGCATGGTGCCACTGCCCGACCTGGCAGCGCGGCTGCGCGGCCAACTGGGGCTCGAGGCATGACGGCGCCCTCGACCGAACGCGCACTGCGCATCGAGCGGCCGAAACGCGCGTTGCTCGAGTTGATCGAGAACGACCGCGCGCGGCAATGCGCGCAGATCCTTGGCGAGGCCCACGGCCACGCCGCGGCGACGCGCGGCGAGGCGCAGGCGCAGGCGCGCGCGCGCAGGCACCAGGCGTTCGCCGAGCTGCGCCAGCATCGGCATGAGCAGATCGCCGCAGCGCAGGCGCGGCTGGCCACGCACCGCCGCCTGCACGAACAACAGCGCACCACGGCGCTGCTGCGGTTGGCGTGGCAGCAATTGCCCGATGTGCTGCATTCGCTGTGGCGACAAGGCGCCGCTCGCGCGGCCTGGGTGGCGCAGGTGCTGACCTCGGCGCTGGCGCGCCTACCTCACGGCGCGTGGCGGATCGTGCACGCGCCAGACTGGCCGGCGGCCGAACGCGACGCGCTGGCGCAGCGCCTGGCCGCCGAATCGGGTCTCGCGCCTGCCTTCGAAGCCGATGCGGCGATCGACGCCGGGTTGAGGATCGTGTCTGGAGGCAACGTGATCGACGGCACGCGCGACGGGCTACTGGCCGACCGCAGCGAACTCGAGGCGCGGCTGCTGCGCCAGCTGGAGTCGCCACGATGAGCGGGTGCACAACGCCGCGGGGATCGGCATGAGCCTCCGCCCGGCCGCTCCCGGACCCGCAGGGGCCTTGGCAGGCCCAGGGGCTCGCACCGCAGTGCGAAGCACGGAGGTTACCCAATGAGCCTGGCCATCGTGCGCTGGATCGCAGGCCCGGTGCTGCACGCGGTGAAGCAGGGCCCGTTTTCGCTGCGCGAGGCCGTGTGGGTCGGGCCGCAGGCGCTGCTGGGCGAGGTGGTCCGCATCCACGACGACCAGATCGTGGTGCAGGTCTACGAGGACACGACCGGTCTGCGCCCGGGGTCTGAGGTGCATGGCGACGGGCAGCCGCTGGCGATCCGCCTGGGACCGGGCCTGCTGGGCCGCATCTTCGACGGTCTTTTGCGGCCGTTGTCGGGCACCGACAGCGCCTTCGTGCGATCGGGCCTGCGCACGGCCGCCGCCCGCTTGCGCTTCGAGCCTAGCGTCTTCGTCGGTGCACTGCTGGCGCCGGGTGCGGTGATCGGTCAAGCGGGCGATGCCCAAGGCGCCGCCGGCCGTGCGCAGCCGTGCCTGGCGCCGCCCGATGTGAGCGGCGTCGTCGAATCCGTCGTGCCGCCCGGCGTCTACGCCGACGATGCCGCCGTGTGCGTCGTGCGCCAGGGCGATGGCGTGTTGCGCGAACTCGCGATGAGCCACGTCTGGCCGGTGCGCGTGCCACGCCCGGTGGCGCGCCGCGTGCCGACGCAGGTGCCGCTGGTCACCGGCCAGCGCATCCTCGACAGCCTGTTCCCGGTGGCGCAAGGCGGCAAGGCGGCGATTCCCGGCGGCTTCGGCACCGGCAAGACCGTGCTGCTCGAGGCGCTGGCCAAAGGCTGCAACGCCGACGTCATCGTCTACCTCGGCTGCGGCGAGCGCGGCAACGAGATGGCCGGCGTGCTCGACGAGTTTCCGCAGCTCACCGATCCGCGCAGCGGCCGCCCGCTGATGGAGCGCACCGTGATCATCGCCAACACCTCCAACATGCCGGTGGCGGCGCGCGAGGCGAGCATCTATTGCGCGATCACGGTGGCCGAGTACTTTCGCGACCAGGGCCTGCACGTGGCGCTGATGGCCGACTCCACCAGCCGCTGGGCCGAGGCGTTGCGAGAAGTGTCGGGCCGCTTTGGCGAGCTGCCCGGCGAAGGCGGCTACCCGGCGTACCTGTCGAGCCGGCTGGCCGACTTCTACGAACGCGCCGCGCTGGTCGAGACGCTGGCCGGCGGCACCGGCTCGGTGACGGTGATGGGCGCGATCAGCCCGCCGTCGGGTGACTTCTCCGAGCCGGTGACGAGCCACACCAAACGGTATGTGAAAGCCTTCTGGGCGCTCGACGTCAAGCGCGCGCAGGCGCGCTTCTACCCGGCGATCCATCCGCTGCAGTCGTATGCCGAGGACGCGCGCGAGTTCGCGCCCTGGTGGGCATCGCAAGGCAACGGCCTGTGGCTCGAACTGCGGCGGCGCTTTCTGACACTGCTGGACGAGCAGGCGCAGCTCGAACGCATGGCGCGCATCATCGGCAAGGATGCGCTGCCTGCGCGGCAGCAACTCACGCTGCTGTGCGCTGAGCTGGTCAACGAGGCGTTCCTGCGCCAGTCGGCGTTCTCGAACGTGGACCGCGTCTGCAGCCCGGCGCGCCAGGGCGCGATGATGCGGCTGCTCGGCCGCTTCATCGACCTCGCCGAAAGCGCACAGGCGGCCGGCGCATCGCCCGAACGCATCGGCACCATCGACTGCATGCGCGCGCTGCAGCGCATGGGCGAAGACATCGCCGACCACGAGCTGCCCCGCCTGGCCGAGCTGCAGGCTCGCATGGAGCGCGACTTCGCGCAGTTGATGCCCGCCACGGAGCCCCGCGATGCGACTCACGGTTGAAGACGCCGCCACGCGCCTGGAGGGGCCGCTGCTGTTCCTGCGGCGCACGCTCGACGTCGGTCTGGCCGATGCGGTGGAGGTGCGCGGCCGCGACGGCCGCGCTCGGCTCGGGCGCATCGCGGCGATCGACGAACAGTTCATGACGATCGAGGTGCTCGAGGCCACCGCCGGGCTGTCGCTCGAAGGCACCGTCGTGCGCTTTCTCGGCGAGCCGCTGAATTTCGGTCTCGGCCCGGGCATTCTCGGGCGCGTCTTCAACGGCGTGGGCCAGGTCATCGACGGCGGGCCGCCGGTGGCCGCGCACCGCTCGGTCCCGATCGAGGGGCTGCCGATGAATCCGGTGGCGCGCGCGATGCCGCGCGATTTCATCGAGACCGGTGTCACGACCCTGGACTTGATGAACAGCCTGGTGCGCGGCCAGAAGCTGCCGCTGTTCTCCGGCGGTGGCCTGCCGCACGACCGGCTGGCGGTGGAGATCGCCGGCCATGCGCGCCTGCGCCATGGCACCGGCGACGACTTCGTGATCGTGTTCGCCGGCATCGGCGTGCCCTACGACAGCGCCGAGTACTTTCGGCGCAGCCTCGAAAAGAGCGGCGCGCTGGAGCGCACGGCGCTGTTCCTCAACCTGGCCAGCGACTCGAGCACGCAGCGCCTGCTGACGCCGCGCTTCGCGTTGAGCGCGGCCGAATACCTGGCCTTCGTCGAAGGCAAGCATGTGCTGGTGATCCTCACCGACATGACCAACTACTGCGAGGCGTTGCGCGAGGTGTCGTCGAGCAAGGGCGAGATCCCCAGCCGCAAGGGCTTCCCCGGCTACATGTACTCCGACCTCGCCACGCTGTTCGAGCGCGCCGGCTGCTTGCGCGGCTCACAAGGCACGCTGACGCAGCTGTCGATCCTGACGATGCCGGCCGACGACATCGGCCACCCGATCCCCGACCTCACCGGCTACATCACCGAAGGGCAGATCGTGCTGTCGCGCGACCTCGACCGCCGCGGCATCTACCCGCCGGTGAACGTGCTGCCTAGCCTGTCGCGCTTGATGAAGGACGGCACCGGCGGCAAGTACACCGACCCCGACCATCCGGCGCTGGCCAGCCAGCTGTATGCCGCTTATGCTCGCGCGGCGCAGGCCCGGGTGCTGGCCAGCGTGGTGGGCCAGGAGGGCCTGGCCGACACCGACCGCAAGTACCTGCAGTTCGGCACTGCGTTCGAGCGCCAGCTGGTCAGCCAGAGCGAGGCGCGCACACTCGAGCAGAGCATGGCGCTGGGCTGGTCCCTTTTGGCCGACCTGCCGGTCACCGAGCTGACGCGGCTGTCGGATGCGCAACTCGCTGCGCACATCAAGGGGTTGTCATGAGCGACGCCAGCGCGACCCGCAGCGCCGTCATCGAGCTGAAGGACGAGCGGCGAGCGATGCACGAGGGTTATGTGTTCCTCGACGAGAAGTGTCTGTTGCTGGCCGGCGAGATCCTGCGCGAGCTGGCGCACTACGGCGAGCGTCAGCGCGAATTTCTGGCGTTGCACGAAGACGCGTTGACCGCGCTGCGTCTGGCTGTGACGCGCCATGGACTGCAGGGCCTGCTGATCTATCCGCCCGCCGATCTGTCGCCGGCACGCGTGCGTGTCGAAAGCCGCTCGCTGATGGGCGTGCGCCTGCAGCAAGCAGTGCTCGAGCGCGGCGACGCGGCGGCCGCCAGCGCCGTGAACCGTTCACCCGAGGCCGAGGCCTGCCGCCGCGCATTCGCTGCCGTGCTGGAGGCGGGAGCGGCCATCGCCGCGGTCTCGGGCAATCTGGAGCGGCTGTCGCTCGAATACCGGCGCGCGGTGCGCCGCGCGCGCGCGCTGCAGGACGTGATGCTGCCGGAGCTGGACCAGACGATCTACGAGATCGACAGCCGCCTTGAAGAACTCGAACGCGAAGAAGCGATCTGGATGCGGCAGGGAGCCAGTGGGGCCACCCCATGACGACGCTGTCGATTCTGTTCATCGGCCTGCTGCTGGGCATGCAGCACGCCACCGAGGCCGATCACTTGGCCGCGGTGGCGTCGCTGGCCACGCAACAGACCTCGTTGGCCCGCACGTTGCGGCTGGGCGTGGCCTGGGGCATAGGGCACACGCTGACGCTGATGCTGTTCGCGGGCGCGGTGCTGGTCCTGGGGCACGTGATCTCTCCACGGCTCGAGCGCGCGCTGGAGACTGCGGTGGGTGTCATGCTCGTCGCGCTGGGCGGCGACGTGCTGCGCCGGCTGCTGCGCGAGCGCATTCACTTTCATGTCCACCAGCACGCGCCGGCCATCCGCCACGTGCATGCCCACAGCCATCGCGGCGAGGGGGCACATGCCGAATCGGCCCATCAACATGGGCATGCGGCGCGACTGCCGATTAGGGCGCTGGCGGTGGGCACGATGCATGGCCTTGCCGGCTCGGCCGCCCTCGTGGTGCTGAGTCTGCAAACCGTGCCGTCGGTGACGCTGGGGCTCGGCTACATCGCACTGTTCGGCGTCGGATCCATCATCGGCATGGCGTTTCTTTCCCTGGTGATTGCCGTGCCGCTGCGGCTGTCTGCCACGCGCCTGACCCGCGCGCACCGATGGCTGACCGCGTCCGTAGGTCTCTTCACCTGCTCGCTGGGCCTGTCAGTGATCTGGCAGGCCGGCTCATTGAGGGCGTTGCTGCTCGCCTGACTGCGCTCGAGACGCGCGCGCGGCGCGCACGATGTCCGGCCAGATTGTGTCGCCGGCCGATGCAAGGATTCTTGCCAAACAAACGACAGAACAGACCGGCCCGCCGTCCAACGGGCCGCGCTCACGGTCACGTGCCGGACTTCACTTCACGAGATCGGCGCCTGCCTTGCAGGCGGCAGCGTCTTGGTCGCCCGTACCGCCGCTACAGCCGATGGCTCCGATCAGCTTGCCGCCTTCAATGAGCGGCCAGCCGCCGGGCGAGGCGACCAGGGTCGGATCGAGCGTGGCCACGTAAGGGTGGCCGGTCTCGAAGGCGTTGTAGAAAGCGCGCGACTCCCGGCGGAAGCGCGCCGCGGTGCGGGCTTTGCCCTGGGAGATGTTGATCGAGGCCAACTGCGCGCCGTCCATGCGCGAGAAGTGGACGAGGTCGCCGTGCGTATCGACAACGGCGATGTTCATCTTCCAACGATGCTTGGCGGCCTCAGCCTCAACGGCGGTCACGAGTTTCATCGCCATCTCCAGGCCAATCGGCGTGCCGTAGGGGATGTCAAACGGCGTGCCGTCGGCCGTGCCGCCGGCTGCAGGTGGCGCCGGCGGTGTCTGAGCCTGAGCTTGGGTGCCGACCCAGAGGGCTCCCAAAACCATCAACGATGTCGTCAAAACTCTACGCATTCAAAGCCTCCTATGTAGTGTCGTTGCGCCAGCCAGTATCACTCTCACACGTCGATGTTCGCCGCGCGCAGTGCGTTGCTTTCGATGAAATCCCGCCGCGGCTCGACCTCGTCGCCCATCAGCATCGTGAACACGCGGTCGGCCTCGATCGCGTCTTCGATCTGCACCCTCAACAGGCGGCGCACCGTGGGGTCCATCGTGGTCTCCCACAACTGCTCGGGGTTCATCTCACCCAAGCCCTTGTAGCGCTGGCGGCCGACCTGGCTCTCCGCCTGCGCCATCAGCCATGCCATCGCGACGCGGAAGTCGCCCGCTTTGAGCTCCTTGCGGCGCTCGCCATCTCCGCGCACCACCACGGCATCGGCCGTCAGCAGGCCCTTGAAGGTGGCGCCAGCGCGCGCCAGCACCTCGTAGTCGGCGCCGTGCACGAAATCCTGCGTGATGGCGCTCGCCTTCACGTTGCCATGCTGGCGTCGGCTGATGCGCAGCAGCTGCTTGTCGGTGCGCACGTCGACGTCGGAGGTGACTGCCGCGTCGTGCAACACAGCGGCCAGCGCCGCGGCGCTTGCCTCCGCAGCGGTCGGCGTGTCGAGGTCGATGGCCAGCCCGTCGGCCAGCGCACGCAACGCGGCGCCGTCCATCCAGTTGGCCAGACGCTCGATCACGCTGTTGGCCAGCACGTACTGGCGTGCGAGCTCTTCGAGTGCGCTGTCGGTGATCGGCGGCTTGCCGCCGCCCGGTTCGATGCTGGCTTCCTGCAGCGCCACCTTCAACATGTAGGCGTCGAGATCCGGATCGTCCTTCAGGTACTGCTCGTTGCGCCCGAGCTTGACCTTGTACAGC
Organism: Burkholderiales bacterium; assembly: GCA_044445225.1. Taxonomy (GTDB): domain Bacteria; phylum Pseudomonadota; class Gammaproteobacteria; order Burkholderiales; family Burkholderiaceae_C; genus JAEUPI01. The sequence goes on along the minus strand of JBIODO010000116.1, from coordinate 2,542 downwards.
GGCGGCTGCGCGATGTAGATGTGGCCGCGCTCGACCAGCACCGGCATCTGGCGGTAGAAGAACGTGAGCAGCAGCGTGCGGATGTGCGCGCCGTCGACGTCGGCGTCGGTCATGATGATGATGCGGTGGTAGCGCAGCTTGTCGACGTTGAAGTCGTCGGCGCCGATACCGGTGCCCAACGCCGTGATCAACGTGACGATGGCCTCGCTCGACAACAGCTTCTCGTAGCGCGCCCGCTCGACATTGAGGATCTTGCCGCGCAGCGGCAGGATCGCCTGGAACTTGCGATCACGCCCTTGCTTGGCCGAGCCGCCGGCGGAGTCGCCCTCGACGATGTAGATCTCGCACAGCGCCGGGTCCTTCTCCTGGCAATCGGCCAGCTTGCCGGGCAGGCCCATGCCGTCGAGCACGCCCTTGCGGCGCGTCATTTCGCGCGCCTTGCGCGCCGCCTCGCGCGCCCGTGCGGCGTCGACGATCTTGCCGCACACGATCTTGGCATCGATCGGGTTCTCGAGCAGCCAGTCGGCCAGCGCCTTGCTGACCACGTCTTCGACCGGGCCGCGTACTTCGCTGGACACCAGCTTGTCCTTGGTCTGGCTGGAGAACTTGGGCTCGGGCGCTTTGACGCTGAGCACGCAGGCCAGGCCCTCGCGCATGTCGTCGCCGCTGATCTCGACCTTGGCCTTCTTGGCCAGTTCCTGGTCATCGATGTACTTGTTGATCACCCGCGTCATCGCCGCGCGCAGGCCGGTGAGGTGCGTGCCGCCGTCGCGCTGCGGAATGTTGTTGGTGAAGCACAGCACCGTCTCGTTGTAGCCGTCGTTCCACTGCATCGCCACCTCGACGCCGATGCGGGTGGCCTGCTCGCTCATCTTGTCGCCGTCGACGTGGAAGATGTTCGGGTGCAGGACGCGCTTGCCCTGATTGATGAACTCGACGAAACCCTTCACGCCGCCGACGAAGGCGAAGTTGTCTTCCTTGGCATTGCGCTCGTCGACCAGACGGATCTTGACGCCGTTGTTGAGGAACGAGAGCTCACGCAGCCGCTTGGCCAAGACGTCGTAGTGGAAGTCGATGTTCTGGAAGATCTCGTCGTCGGGCAGGAAGTGCACCTCGGTGCCGCGGTTCTCGGTGTCGCCGGTCACCCGCATCGGCGACACATCGAAGCCGTCGCGCTGTTCGAGCACGCGCTCCTGCGGCACGCCGCGCTTGAACTCCATGAAATGCACCTTGCCGTCGCGGCGCACGGTCAGGCGCAGCATCTTCGACAGCGCGTTGACGCACGACACACCCACGCCGTGCAGGCCGCCGGAGACCTTGTAGCTGTTCTGGTTGAACTTGCCGCCGGCATGCAACTCGGTCAGCGCGATCTCGGCGGCCGAGCGCTTGGGCTCGTGCTTGTCGTCCATCTTCACGCCGGTGGGGATGCCGCGGCCGTTGTCGATCACCGAGATCGAGTTGTCGGTGTGGATGGTGACCGTGATGTCGTCGCAGAAGCCCGCCAGTGCCTCGTCGATCGAGTTGTCGACCACCTCGAACACCAGGTGGTGCAAGCCGGTGCCGTCGGAGGTGTCGCCGATGTACATGCCCGGGCGCTTGCGCACTGCCTCCAGCCCCTCGAGGATCTGGATCGAGCCCTCCCCGTAACCGGAGTTGTCAGGCCTGGGATCGGAACTCTGGGAATCACTCATCGATTGACTTCTAGAGGGCCCGACTGGGCCCGGGCCATGAACTGACTGGAACCCCCGCGTGGCGGGGGCAGGGGGTGCGCACGGAAAGGCGAAGCCGATGAGGTCTGAGGCTGCGCCTCAGATCCTCATCGGCATCACGACGTACTTGAAGCCCGCCTGCTCGGGCACGGTGATCAGCGCACTGGAGTTGCTGTCTTGCAGCTCGAGCTTGACCATCTCCTGCGTCAGGTTGGCCAGTGCATCGATCAGATACGTGACGTTGAAGCCGATCTCGATGGCGTCACCGTTGTAGTCGACCTCGAGTTCTTCCTTGGCTTCTTCCTGCTCGGCGTTGCTCGAGGCGATGCGCAGGTTGCCGGGCTCGACGTTGACACGGACACCCTTGAACTTCTCGCTCGTCATGATGGCCGCACGCTGCAGGCTCGCCAGCAGCGGCGCGCGCCCGAGCACGATGGCGTTCTTGTGGTTCTTGGGAATCACGCGGTTGTAGTCGGGGAATTTGCCCTCGACCAGCTTGGTCACGAACTCCATGCCGCTGAACGCGAACTTGGCCTGGTTGCCGGCGAAACGCAGTTCGATCGGCGTGTCTTCATCGCGCAGCAGGCGCTGCAACTCGAGCACCGTCTTGCGCGGCAGGATCACCTCCTGCTTGGGCATGTCGGACTCCAGCTGCGCCTGCGCCAGCCCGAGGCGATGGCCGTCGGTGGCCACCAGCGTCAGCGTCTTGCCCTCGGCGACGAACAGGATGCCATTGAGGTAATAGCGAATGTCGTGCACCGCCATCGCAAAGTGCACCTGGTTGATCAGGTGCTTCAGCGTTTGCTGCGGCACTGCAAACGCCGGGCCGTAGT
>JBIODO010000115.1:0-10395 GCA_044445225.1 Burkholderiales bacterium | reverse complement strand
TGCCGCGGCCGGGCATCGCGGTGTCGTTGGCGATCACCGTCAGGTCGCGCTTGCCTTGCCGCACCAGCTCGTCGATCAGCCGCTGTGGCGTGCCCACGCCCATGAAGCCGCCCACCATCAGCGATGCGCCATCGGGGATCAGCGCCACCGCCTCAGCGAGCGGGATCGTCTTCATCGCGGTTGCTCAGGGGCCACCGCTTGCAACGTGTGGCGCGCGATCATCAGCTCTTCGTTGGTGGGGATCACCCACACGGCGACCGGGCTGGCCGCAGTGCTGATGCGTGGGCCGCCCGAGCGGTTAGCGGCCGCGTCGAGTTCGATGCCGAGCCAGGCGGCGTCGCGGCAGACCCGCTCGCGGATCAGCGGCGCGTGCTCGCCAATGCCGGCGGTGAACACCAGCGCATCGATGCCTTGCGCCGCGGCAGCGAGCGAGCCGAGCTCGCGCCCGATGCGGTAGCAATACAGATCGATCGCCAACCTTGCGCGCGGATCGTCGCTGTCGAGCAGCGCTCGCATGTCGCTCGAGATGCCCGACACGCCGAGCAGCCCGGAGCGCTTGTAGATCAGGTCTTCGACCGCGCGCGCGTCCATGCCGAGCTCGTCCATCAGATACAGGATCACGCCGGGGTCGAGGCTGCCGCAGCGTGTGCCCATCGGCAGCCCGTCGACGGCGGTGAATCCCATCGTGCTGGCCACGCTGCGGCCCGCCACGAGCGCGCACATGCTGCTGCCGTTGCCCAGGTGCGCAACGATCGCGCGGCCGGTGGCCGCGCGCGGATCGACCTGCGGCAACGCGCTGGCGATGTATTCGTACGACAGGCCGTGGAAGCCATAACGGCGCACGCCCTTGTCGGTGATCGATGCGGGCAGCGCGAAGGCTTGTGCCACCTCGGGCTGGGCGCGATGGAACGCCGTGTCGAAGCACGCCACCTGCGGTACATCGGGCCGCAGCTTGGCCAGAATCTCGAGTGGCGCCAGGTTGTGCGGCTGATGCAGCGGTGCCAGCGGCGCGAGTTTGGCCAGCACCTCGATCACCTGCGGCGTCACCGGCACGGCACCCGTGTAGTCCATGCCGCCGTGCACGACACGGTGGCCGACGGCGACGAGTTGGATGCCTTGCCCGTGTCCGCGCAGGAAGTCGGCCAGGTAGGTCAGCGCGCCTTCGTGCCCGAGCTTCGTGCCGTCGCCCCATGACTTGGCACCGACCTCGGCGCCCTGAGCATCCTTGGCGGTGAATCGGGGCGATGTGTACAGGCTTTCCACCTGGCCGCGCAGTAGCAGCGGTGGGCCCGCGCCCTCGGCGTCGAACAGCGTGAACTTGATGCTCGACGAGCCGGCGTTGAGCACGAGTACGACATCGGTCATGGGGTCAGCCGTCGGTCTTGGTGCTTTCACGCCGTGCTTTGGCCACCAGGGCCGCCACTGCGCACGATGCCAGCCGCGTCGTCACCGAATCGGCCCGGCTGGTCAGGATGATCGGCACGCGCGCACCAAGCACGATCCCGGCAGCGTCGGCGCCGGCCAGAAACGACAGGCTCTTGGCCAGCATGTTGCCGGCTTCGAGGTCCGGCACCATCAACACGTTGGCGCGCCCGGCCACCGGCGAATCGATCTTCTTGACCTTGGCGGCTTCGAGGCTGATCGCGTTGTCCAGTGCCAGCGGGCCGTCGACGATGGCGCCGGTAATCTGGTGGCGATCGACCATCTTGCACAGGGCTGCGGCCTCCACGGTGGAGGGCACCTTCGGGTTGATGGTCTCCATCGCCGACAGGATCGCGACTCGCACTTCCTGCAATCCAGGCATGGCGTGCGCGAGGTCGATCGCGTTTTGCAGGATGTCGACCTTCTCCTCGAGCGTCGGGGCGATGTTGACCGCGGCGTCGGTGATGATCAGCGTTTGATCGTAGGACGGCACGTCCATCACGAAACAGTGGCTGACGCGCCGCGCGGTGCGCAGCCCACCTTCACGCTTGACCACGGCGGCCATCAGCTCGTCGGTGTGCAGGCTGCCTTTCATCAGCGCCTCGGCCTTGCCCTCGCGAACGAGCTGCACCGCCGCCGCGGCCGAGGCCTGGCTGTAAGGCGCGTCGACGATCTCGAACGACGAAATGTCGAGATCGCAGGAACGCGCCACCGCCTCGATGCGCGCGCGCGGACCGACCAGGATCGGCGCGATCAACCCCATCTTGGCCGCCTCCACCGCGCCCCGCAGCGAACTTTCGTCGCAGGGGTGCGCCACCGCCGTCGGCGTTGGCGCCAGTGACTTGCAGTAGTCGATCAGCCGTTGGTACTTCTCATGCTTCTTGCTCATGGAGCCTCCCGGTCGCGATGCCGCGTGCCTCAAGCTCGCGCCCGCACCAGCGTCGGCCGCCGGCGTGCGGGCTTTTCTCCCAGCACGGAGCGAATGCGTGCCAGCATCGCCTGCTGCGCGGCCGTCGGCGCGCTGCCGAGCACGCGCCGGTCGGACATCAGCTTGTCGAGCAGCGCCAGGATGCGCGCGCGGTCGTTGGGCTCGGCGAGCAGCGCCGGCAAGGTGGCCACCGCTTCGTCGGGCTCGGCCCGCGCGATGATCTCCTGCGTGCCGCGCACGCGCCGCCAGTCGTGCATCGGCATGTCGGGCAGGTATTCGGCGTAGGCTGCCGCCAACTCGTGGCGCATTTCGAGGCGCGACAGCGGCAGCGCTTCGTCGCTGCGCGAGAGCAGGAAGCCCAGTCGCGCGAGCGCCTCCACGTAGCCGCCCTCCGAGATGGACGCCAGCGCGGCCCGGACCTCGGGCAGTTCGCGTGGTGAGGTCACGCTTGCAGCGGCGCCCGCCGGCGGTTGACCCTTCTCGCCATTGTAGAGCGCGAACATGTTGCCGTACACGGTGAAGAACCCCGCCTCGGTGGCCGCGTCACGCATCGCGCGGTAGCAGTCGAGCGACGCGCTGATCATTTGCGCGCCGAGCTGCTCGCCCTTGCGCAGCGGATGATCCGGTTCCAACGGCTGGCGGCTGCTGTGAGCGGCCTCGGCCGCAGGCGCGAGCCACGACAACCACGGATTGAGGCCCGAGATGGCCCAGTTCTGCATGCGCAGCGGGTGCATCTCGCGCAGCAGCTCCGCACTGGCCTCGTTGGACATCGCCTGCACCAGCGGTTGCGCGAACAACTCGTAGGCACGCTGGTTGAACTCCGACACGTCGGCCACCACCTCGAACGCCTTTTCGTCGCTGCGTGCCAGGCGGTTCAGGCGCGCAATGATGTCTTCGAGCCGCTGCTCCCGGAACTCGACGTCGTACTCCGCTTCGGCCGAACCTTTCTTGCGCTCGGTGATCGCCATGCCGTACACGCCCGGCGGCAGCATCTCGATGGTCTTGAGCACCGACACGATCTGCGCATGCTCCTTCTTGGCCACCTTGCCCGACACGAAGATGCCCAGGTGACCGATGTCCTCGTGCAGCAGGCCCACGATGACCTGGCCGCGCGCCTTGATCTCCGCAGTGCTGCCGTAGACGTCGGCCACCCAGTTGAAAGCTTGCTGCGGCGGCGTGATGTTGTCGCCCATCGAGGCGAACAGCACGATCGGCGACTTGATGTCGCGCAGGTCGAAGGCCTTGCCGCTGGCCGCTTTGGTGTCGCCGGTCCACAGCTTGTTGCCGACGAACAGATTGCGCGTGATCCACTCGATCTCTTCGCGGTTCATCAGGTAGTAGCCGCCCCACCAGCGCTCGAATTCCAGGAAGCGCGGCGGCTCGGTGTCGGCCTTGTCGAACAGGTGGTAGTACTTGTCCCATAGGCTGTTGGCCGGGTTCAGGTTCTCGAAGTTCTGCACCAGGTGGGCGCCGTCGAACTTGCCGTTGCCGAGGTCCGCGGCCAGCGACGCCAGCCACGAGCCGCCGAGCAGCCCGCCCGCATAGCGCATCGGGTTGTCGCTGGCGCCCTCGCTCCAGGCGCCGCTCCAGTACGACATCGGCGCGCCGTTGATGACGATCGGCCCGGTGTCGTCGGGGTGCGCGGCCGCCAGCATCATCGCCGCCCAGCCACCCTGGCAGTTGCCGATGATCGCGGGCTTGGAACTCTTCGGATGCAGCGAGCGCACCTTCTTGACGAACAACTGCTCCGCGTTGCAGACGTCGAGCAGCGTCTGCCCGGGCTCGGGATCGCGAAAGAAGATCACGAAGTACACCGGGTGACCGGCGCGCAGCGCCACGCCGACCTGCGAGTCGTCCTTGAAGCCGCCAATGCCCGGGCCGTGGCCAGCGCGCGGATCGATGATCACGTAAGGCCTGCGCTTCGGATCGACCGTCACGCCCTCGGGCGGCGTGATGCTCAGCAGCGCGTAGTTCACCGGGCGCTCGAGCTGCCGGCCGTCGACGACGATCTCGTAGTCGAAGTGCAGCACCGGCTTCAGGCCCTGCGTGTTGTGCTCGACGAAGTTGCTGCCGCGTTGCCACAGCGTGTTCCAGAACAGGATCGAACGCTGCGTGGCATCGACGGCATATCGATAACCGCTCAGCGGATCCAAAGGCGCCTGAGCCGGCGCGAGCGCGCCGGACTCCTGGGCGATCTGGCTCACGCGCTGCTGGAACTGCTCCTGAGCCTTCTGGACGCGCTTTTGATAAACCCTGGCGACTTTGACCCCGATGCCTTGGCTGCGTGCCACTTTCGACCCTGCGTCCATGATCAACTCCTTGCTGACAACCGACCCCGCGATCGACGCGGGACCGCGTTCATCGTGCCATAGATTGTTGCGGCGCAACAGAGATCAGCCGGGATTCCATCGGTGCCTCTTTGACGCGCGTCAAGAGACCCGGCGGTCAGCCTTTTGTCGCAGCGGCTAGACCGCGCGATCCCACGGCGCCGACAACTGCATCGCGCAATTGACGATGCCCACCATCGAGTAGGTCTGCGGGAAGTTGCCCCACAGCTGACCCGTTTTCGGGTCGATGTCCTCCGACAGCAGGCCCATCGGATTGCGATGTGCCAGCAGGGTCTCGAAGCTTTCGCGCGCCTGCTCGATGCGGCCGATGCGCGCCAGCGCGTCGACGCGCCAGAACGCGCACACGTTGAATGCAGTCCTCGGCACGCCGAAGTCGTCGGCCGCCTCGTAGCGGCGCATGAACGGGCCGTCGGCCAGCGAGCGCTCGAGCGCCTCGACGGTGCTGACGAAGCGAGGGTCGCGCGGATCGAGAAAGCCGACCTCGGCCATCAGCAACACGCTGGCATCGAGGTCCTTGCCGCCGAAACTCTCGACGAACGCGCGGCGCTGCTCGCTCCAGGCCGACTCGAGGATGCGCGCACGCACGTGGTCGGCGCGCTCGCGCCAGTGCGTGGCGCGCTCGGGCAGCGCCAGCGCGATCGCGGCCTTGGCCAGGCGGTCGCAGGCGGCCCAGCACATCAACGACGACGAGGTGTGGACGCGCGCGCGCGTGCGCAGCTCCCACATGCCGGCGTCGGGCTGCGCGTGCAGCTGCCACGCCTGGTCGCCGACGCGCTCGAGCAATTCGAAGTCGCGCCGATCGGCGCGCCGGAACAGGCGATGATCGTGAAACGCCTGCGACGAGCCGAGCACGATGTTGCCGTAGACGTCGTGCTGAAAGTGCTCGAACGCCTGGTTGCCCACGCGCACCGGCCCCATGCCGCCATAACCCGGCAATGTGGTGACGGTTTGCTCGGTGAGCTCGCGTTCCAGCGCGATGCCGTACAGCGGCTGCACGTGGCCGTCGGCGTGGCGCACCACGTCGTGCAGCCAGCGCAGGTAGTCTTCCATCGTGCCCACTTCGGACAGCGCGTTGAGCGCCCGCACGACGAAGAAGGCATCACGCAGCCAGCAGTAGCGGTAGTCCCAGTTGCGGCCGCTGTCGGGCGCCTCCGGAATGCTGGTGGTCATCGCCGCGACGATGGCGCCGGTCTCCTCGAACTGGCACAACTTCAGCGTGATCGCGGCGCGGATCACGGCGTCCTGCCACTCCAGCGGCAACGCGAGGCGGCGTGTCCACTGGCGCCAATACAACGAAGTCATCTCCTCGAAGTCGCGCGCGGTCTCCTCGGTGCCGCCCGACAACGTCTCGTCCGGGCCGATCAGCAGGCTCACCGGCGAGTGCAGCGAGAACCAGGTGCCCGCTGCCACGTAGGTGGGTGGGGCGCTGGTGTTCAGGCGCAGCGTGATGGCTGGCAGCACGTAGCGCAGGTGGTTGCTGCCGCGCGTCAGCGACGGTGTCACGCTGCCCCATTCGCCACGCGGCCGCACCACGATGCGCACCCGCGGGTGGCCGTTGAGCGGGCGCACACGGCGCACCAGCTGCGCCGGGCGGAACGTGCGCCCGTGTTGCTGGAAGCGCGGCGCGAAGTCGGTGATCTCGATGCCCTGGCCCGAGTGGTCGTACAGTCTCGTGCGTACGATCGCGGTGCCGGGGTCGTACGACTGTTCGGTGCGCTGCAGTGACTCCAGCTCGATGCTGAAGTGGCCGTCGTCGGCGCCCGGGCTCGACGGGCCGAGCAGGGCGTGGAAGACCGGGTCACCGTCGAAGCGCGGCATGCAGCACCAGACGATGCGGCCACGGCCGTCGATCAATGCGCTCACCGCGCAGTTGCCGATCATCGCCAGGTTGAGATTGGCCTGGGATTGACCCCCGGCGGGCACAACAGTTGCGTCGGAGTCGGGTCTGTCTGGTTTGGAATCGGGCATAGGAGTTTTTGCCGCACGATTTGCCGACTGAACTGCGCGGCAAGCAAAGCGGGCAGTCGGGTCTTTGCGCTGGGCGAACAATAGCCACCGAATGAAAACTCTTCAACTCCAGTTGCGATTCCTGATCCCGCTGCTGGTTGCGCTGGTGGTTGCCGCACTGGTGGTTTTGCCGTTGATGGACCAACTAACGCTGCGTTGGTTCTCGCGCGACCTCAACGCCCGTGGTTCGCTGGTGGCCGGCACGCTGTCCGATGCGGTCGACGACGCGCTGACCAGCCACTCGTCGGCGCGCCTGCAGGCGCTGTTCGACCGCGCCGCGCGCGACGAGCGCTTGGTGGCCATCGCGCTGTGCAGCAGCACCGACGAGCTGGTGCGCCACAGCGCCGCCTATCCGATCACGCTCACTTGCGCCGCGGCGCGCGAAGCATCGCGAAGGCCCGACCAGCGGCTGGAGTTGCCGACCGGCGCCGTGCACGTGGGCTGGCATGCGGCCAGCAGCGAGCGCGCCGACGCCGGCACGCTGGTGCTGCTGCACGACCTGAGCTTCGTCGATCGGCGCAGCAAGGACACCCGCCAGTACCTGGTGATCTTCATCATCGGCCTGGGGCTGGTGATTTCGCTCATCACCGTGGTCGTGGCGCAGCTGAGCTGGCGCGGCTGGGTGTCGGGCATGCGCGCGATCCTGCGCGGTGAGGGCCTGGTGCGGCCGTTGATCTCGTCGCCGCCGGAACTGCAGCCGTTGGCCAGCGAAGTGCGCGCGCGGCTGCGCGATCTGGAAGACGAGTTCCGCCGCAGCGAGGGGCTGGTCACCGAGTGGAACCCCGAGCGCCTGCGCGCGTTGCTGCGCACGCAGTTGCGCGGCGACCAGGTGATCGTGGTGTCCAATCGCGAGCCCTACATCCACGAACGCGGGCCGGGCGGCGTCATCGTCAAGCGTCCGGCCAGCGGCCTGGTCTCGGCGGTGGAGCCTGTGATGCGCGCCTGCTCGGGCACCTGGATCGCGCACGGCAGCGGCGGCGCCGACCGCGAGGTGGTCGACGCGCGCGACCGCCTCGGCGTGCCGCCGTCGGCACCCGACTACTGGCTGCGCCGCATCTGGATGACCGCAGCGGAGGAGCAGGGCTACTACTACGGCTTTGCCAACGAAGGACTGTGGCCGTTGTGCCACGTGGCCCACGTGCGACCGGTGTTCCGCGAGTCGGACTGGGAGCAATACCGCATCATCAACCAGCGCTTTGCCGACGCGGTGGTGCAGGAGGCGCGCGGCGAAGACCCGGTGGTGCTGGTGCAGGACTACCACTTCGCGCTGCTGCCGCAGATGATTGCGCAGCGCCTGCCGCGTGCCACCATCATCGCGTTTTGGCACATCCCGTGGCCGAACCCGGAGTCGTTCGGCATCTGCCCGTGGGGGCGCGAGATCCTGCAGGGCATGCTGGGCAGCACGATTCTCGGATTTCACACGCGCTTTCATTGCAAGAACTTCATCGAGACCGTTGATCGGTATCTCGAGGCGCGCATCGAACACGAGTACTCGTCGATCTCCTACCAGGACAAGGAGACGTTGATCGAGAGTTATCCGATCTCGATCGAGTGGCCGAGCGCGCAGGCGACGGCCACCTGGCTGCCGGTGGCCGAATGCCGGCGTCGCGTGTTCGAGCGCCTGAACCTGCCGGCCGACACCTGCCTGGCGGTGGGCGTGGACCGCTTCGACTACACCAAGGGCATCCTCGAGCGATTTCGTGCGGTGCAAAGCCTGCTCGAGAAGCGCTCCGAGTGGCGCGGCCGCTTCGTGTTCGTGCAAGTGGCCGCGCCCACGCGCAGCGAGCTCGACGAGTACCGCAGCTTTCGCGAGCACATCCAGCGTGTCAGCGATCGCATCAATCAGCGCTTCGGCAGCGAGCACTATCAGCCGATTCACCTGCTGGTCGAGCACCATGAGCGCGATGCGCTCAACGAGTTGTTTCGTGCCGCTCATATGTGCGTGGTGACCAGCTTGCACGACGGCATGAACCTGGTCAGCAAAGAGTTCGTCACCACGCGCGACGACGAGCAGGGCGTGCTGATCTTGAGCCGCTTTGCCGGCGCGGCCCGAGAGCTGACCGAGGCGCTGATCGTCAACCCGTACCACGTGGAAGAGTCGGCCGACGCCTTGCATCGCGCGGCCACGATGCCGGCGGCCGAGCAACGCGAGCGCATGGGCGCGCTGCGAATGACGGTGCGCGAGTACAACGTGTACCGCTGGGCCGGCCGCATGCTGGCCGACGCCGGCCGCTGGCGCATGCGCGCCCGCATCGAGGCGCGGGTGCAGCGCTTTACGCAAACATGACGATGATGCGGCATCTGTTCACCCCCGAAGGCGACTCCGATCTGGTGTGGGTGGTGGCGCGCCAGCCACTGTTGGCATTCGATTTCGATGGCACGCTGGCACCCATCGTCGCGCGGCCCTCGCAGGCGCGCGTGCCGGTCACCACGCTGCGCCGGCTGCACCGGCTCACCCAGCAACTGCCGCTGGCCGTGATCTCGGGCCGCACGGTGGCCGATCTGCGGCGCCGCCTGGGCTTCGAGCCGGCGCACGTGGTGGGCAACCACGGCGCGGAGGATCCACAGCAGGGGCAACCACAGGAGTGGCAGGCGGCGCTCGATGGCCTGCGCGATCGGCTGCGCGGGGCTGGCGCCGAGTTGCAAGGGGCGGGCGTCAGCGTGGAGGACAAGGGCGCGTCGTTGGCATTGCACTACCGCCAGGCCACCGATCGTGGCGCGGCGATCGAGCTGATCGATCGCTTGCTCAATCCCATCGATCCGGGGTTGCACGTGTTTGGCGGCAAGATGGTCGCCAACGTCGTCTCGGCCGCCGCCGACGACAAGGCCGCGGCGCTGCGCCGCCTCGCGCGGCGCACCGATGCGCGCGCCGTGCTGTACCTGGGTGACGACGTCAACGACGAGTCGGTGTTCGCCGCGCGTGAACCGACCTGGTTGACGGTGCGCGTGGGCACCGACCATCGCGAGTCGGCGGCGCGTTACTTCATCAGCGGCCCGCGCGAGGTGCCGCGGCTGCTCGATCGCATCCTGCAGTTGATCGGCGCGCCGGCCGAACCTGCCTGATCAGGCGGGGGCTAGAAAGCGCTCGATCGCGGCGGCCAGCGCCTGCGGCTGATCGAAGTGCAGCATGTGGCCGCACGAGGCCAGCCGCACGCGCTGCACGTCGCGCACGAGCGCGATGCGGGCGTCGAAATCGCTGCGCGGGTAGCGGTGGCCCCACCAGCGGCCGGGGTCGGTCTCGTCGCCTTCAATCCACAGCGTGGGCGCGGCGATGCGCTTCCAGCCTTCGAGGATCTCGTCCTTGCGATACAGCGACGGGTTGACGCGTTTGTGCGCCGGGTCGCCGAGGATGTGCCACTGGCCGTCGTCGCGGCGCTCGGACCAGCGCGCTGCCAGCCACAGCGCGCGGTCGCTGCTCAGGCGCGGGTTGTTCTTGATGAGCCGCGCGGCCACGTCGGCGAGGCTCGCGTAGGGCTTCAGCCGTTGCGGCGTCTTCAACTCGTCGAGCCACTGGCGCAGGCGATCGGGGGCCTGCTCGGGCTTGGACTCGGGCAGGCCGAAGCCCTCCATGTTGATGAGGCGGCGGATGCGCTCGGGCCGCGAGCCCGCATACGTCATCACCACGTTGCCACCCATGCTGTGGCCGGCGAGGTCGACCGGGGCGCCCGGCGACAGCGCGTCGAGCAGGCC
>JBIODO010000114.1:0-10407 GCA_044445225.1 Burkholderiales bacterium | reverse complement strand
TTCGGCTGCTGCATCCATGCGCATGCGACATCAATTCGATCGGGCGAAATCATGGTTTTGCCCGCCTGATGCCTTAGAGTTCGCATCGGCAACCCGAGGAGCATCAGTCATGTTTGCTGCTTCGCCGATGTCGGTGCGAGTCATTCTGGCGGTTGTGCTCAGCATGGCCGCCGTCTCTGCGTTCGCCAACGCCAACCAGGAGTTCGCGGCCGAGGTGCGCGCCCACCGTGCCGAGATGGCGCACAACGAGTCCGTGGTTGCGCAAGCGGCCCAACTTTGTGCCAGTCTGCCAGCCAACCGCGAAATGGAGGAGCCCAGATGCGTCGCCGTCCGTCTCCATCTGCGTGCCTTGGCCGCAAGGGACAGGCATGACCTGTGCGAGACCGGTAGCTACACCATCGGGCGCATGGCGCGTTGCCTGCTAGGTGGGTTGGCGGGCAGTGCCGCTTGAGCTTGGCTCCAGCCGGGAACTCAAACGTGGATCTCGAGCCGGCACAGCGCTGGCGCAACTCGGAATTGATTCACCGCAATGGCTCGTTTGCGCCCGGCGTGCTAACTTCAGTGGGCGTTCAGACCATGGGCGCCATCCGCGCAAGGCGACCGACATAGAAAGGGAAAGACCATGAAGTTTCAAAAGCTCTTGAGGTTCGGCGCGCTGTCGCTGTCGCTGCTGGCCGGTGGCGCGTTCGCCGCCGACAAGGCGGCGCAGCAGGCCGAGGTGATCAAGACGACACAGGCAACGATGGAGCGCTTCTACAAGGAGAAGCCCGAACTGAAGGCGGCGGTCGGCAAGGCGCCGGGCTACGGGGTCTTCACCACCTACGGCGTCAGCTTCCTGATCGGAGGCTCCGGTGGCACGGGCCTCGTGCGCGACAACAAGACCCAGAAGAACACCTTCATGAAGGTCGGCGGTGCCAGCGCAGGGCTGCAACTCGGTGCGTCGCAGACCGAACTGCTGATCGTCTTCAAGACCGCCGCAGCGATGAACAAGTTCATCGAAAGCGGCTGGGAAGCCAGCGGTGCCGTCACCGCGTCGGCCGGTGCCAGCGGCTCGACGGCGGGTGGCGGCAAGGGCTCGAGCGCGATGGAAGACGCGAGTACCTACACGATGACGAAGAACGGCCTGGAGGTCGGCTTGGCAGGGGGTGCTTCGAAGTTCTGGAAGGACAACGACCTCAACTGAGACAACGTCATTGGGGCGACGATGGGGCCCGTTTTCGGATCATGATGGTGGACTGCCACCTGGCGAGCCTCACGTTCCCTGCGCCGCCACTCAAACCGCCTTGAGCATCCTTTCGAGGCGGCTGCGAACTTCAGCAGCGATGGGGGCGATCTCGGGCCGCCCGACCAAGCCCAAGACCGCATCCGGGTCCATCACCTCGACCATCGTGGCGCCTGAGTGATCGGTGCGAACCACCACGTTGCAGGGCAGCAGCGCGCCAATCTGCGGTTCGCTCTGAAGTGCGCGGTGTGCGAACTGCGGGTTGCAGGCGCCGAGGATCTTGTAGGGCGGCATGTCCACGCCGAGCTTCTTCTTCATCGTTGCGGCGACATCGATCTCGGTGAGGACACCGAACCCTTCCTTGGCGAGTTCCTCGGTCACGCGCACGACCGCCTCGTCCGGCTTGAGCGAGGTGGTCTTTCCGAAAGCATACTTGACAGTCATCGCGAGCTCCTTCACGTGGTGGCGACGGTGTCGCACCAGGAAGCCAGAGGGTGCCACTCGGATCTCTCGTGCGGTTTGAGATTGATCATTGACGCAGCGTCTTTGCAGGCGAAGACTGCCGGCCTCGAGACGCCATCCGTGGCACGAAAAGGCCGCGCCTCGGGCTGGCCCTCAATGACCTAGGAGAGCGCATCATGCCAAAGCCATCGGCCCTGATCCTCGCGTCAGCCCTCGCGCTGTCCGGCGCCGCCGCCCACTGCACTGACTTGTACCCGTGGCGGCAGCACGAGGCACCGTTCAGCTTCATGTTCGGCAACGACTTCGACACCCATCAGCAGACGCGCCAGGCTCGCGACGGCAGTCTGTTCGGATTCCTGTACGTGAGCTTCACGGGGGTGACCACCAAGGACCGCTACGGGGTGGCTACCCATGTGGATTGCGCGATGCAGTCCGACTGCACCGTGGGCTGGACACTGACTGGCAAGCCGCTGAATGCGACTTTCATGTACCAGACGATGGACGACCATCCCGTCTTCTTGGTGAGTCGGGCCGACATCACACAGCCCGGGAGTCCTTCGCATTTCCATTGGCTCGGGCCGGTCATGCCGATGCCACGCCAGACGGTGAGCGGCTACCTGCTGCAGTTGGCCGCGGTCGACCGCTTCTGCTTTGTGCACCACGGCGCAGAGGCGGCAAGCAGCACCCGCTCGTGCCGCGACAACGGCGGGGTCCAGGTCGACCCCGGGATCGACATCGCCACGCATCTGAACGTCGTCACGAGCGCTCCGCCCGGCATGTGAGGTCTCATTGCACCGTGCGTAGTGGTCCGATCAAGGCCAGGCGTCGGTGATGGTGCGCAACACGCTGCGCAGTTCGCCTGGCCTCATCCGCGTCGGAACAGACCGACCACAAAGCTGGCGACGGCGAACGTTATAGGACGTCGCTGCGCGCGGCCGCGTAGGAATTGACCGACGCGACGAGGCGACCCCGGCCGATGCCTGCGCGCTGGAAGCTCGCCGATAGTGTGCATACCAACCCATCACTCAACCTGGGTTCCATCCGCCGGCGGCTGCGGGCCATGGCGGCTCGACGAAGGAGAGCGACGATGCTCAAGCCATCCAACCCATATTTCGTCAGGATGCTGATCGCTTGTCTGGCGCTGTGGCAGGTCGGCGACTGGCTCCAGCGGCGCCTTGTGCAATGGCGGGCCGCTGGCGACAAGCCGTCGGAGTTGGCCACATGGGAAGGCGAGGGCGGCGCCTTGCGTGGCACGGGCAGCCAGACGGGGCCCGAGCCCGTCGTGCATTGACGACCGATCCGCGAGCGCCCCGCGAACCCCTGCGGACGGCTGCGACCCCGGCCCGAAGTGGTCAGACCCACCGGAGCGACACGATGCTCACCACCCTTCACAGGCCGGCGCTTTGCGTCGCGCCGTGCTCGCTGTTGCTGCTGATCGGCTTGACCGCTTGCGGCGACATCACCCAACTGCCTGCAGGTGCCGAGGTGGGTCCGCAACCGACGCTCGTCGAGCCCAATCCGACGCTGATCCCGACGGTCCATGTGGCGCCTGCCGTCGGCTGGCCGTCCGGGCTGATGCCGACGGCGCCCGCTGGCGCGCGCGTGACGGCGCTTGCAAGCGGCCTCGAGCACCCGCGATGGCTGCTGGTGCTGCCCAATGGCGACGTGCTGGTGGCCGAGAGCAACGCGCCTGAGCGGCCCGAGGACGGCGAGGGCTTCAAGGCGCAGGTGATGAAGGCCTTCATGCGGCGCGCCGGCGCTGCGATTGCGAGCGCCAACCGCATCACGCTGCTGCGCGATGCCGACCACGATGGCCAGGCCGAGGTGCGCAGCGTGTTCCTGGAAGGACTGAACTCGCCCTTCGGCATGGCACTGGTCGGCGACCGGCTGTACGTGGCCAACACCGATGCGATCGTCAGCTACCCGTACCGCACAGGCCAGACCCGGATCAGCGACATGCCCACGCAGCTGACGAGCCTGCCGGCAGGCGCACGCAATCACCACTGGACCAAGAACATCATCGCCAGTGCCGATGGCAAGCGGCTGTACGTCACCGTGGGTTCCAACAGCAACGTGGCCGAGCACGGCATCGCGGCCGAAGAGGGGCGCGCAGCCATCTGGGAGGTCGACACGCGCAGCGGCAGCAAGCGCCTGTTCGCCACCGGCCTGCGCAACCCCAACGGCATGGCCTGGAGCCGCGCCGATGGCAGGCTCTGGACGGTGGTCAACGAGCGCGATGAACTCGGCAGCGATCTGGTGCCCGACTACTTGACCTCGGTGTCCGAAGGCGGCTTCTACGGCTGGCCCTACAGCTACTACGGCCGGCATGTCGACCTGCGCGTGAGCCCGCCGCAACCCGAGCTGGTGGCCAAGGCGATCGTGCCCGACTACGCGCTCGGTGCGCACGTGGCAGCGTTGGGCCTGGTCTCGAGCAGCGGCCGAGGGTTGCCGCAGCCGTTCGCCGAAGGCATGTTCGTCGGCATGCACGGCTCGTGGAATCGCCGGCCGTCGAGCGGCTACAAGGTGGTGTTCGTGCCGTTCCGCTTGGGCAGGCCCGATGGTGCACCGATCGAGGTGTTGAGTGGCTTCCTCAGCCCGCAGGGTGAAGCCTACGGCCGTCCGGTGGGGGTGGCGATCGACCGACGCGGCGCGCTGCTGGTGGCCGACGATGTGGGCAACACCGTTTGGCGGGTGAGCTGGCAATGAGTTTGCAAGCCGAGACTATTGGCAACTGAGCACCGCACCCTGCACGGTACACAACCCGAGTGGCCCGACAAGCATCGTCCCCATGCGATTCAGGCGCGTGCCGTCGCTCGCCCAGCAGCCCGCCGGGTCGCACACGGTGATGGTCTTCACCGGCGGGACCTGGATCGGCGGCGGGGCGGCGGCAGGAGCTGGAGGCACCACGGCCAAAGCCGCCGCATGCGGCGTGATGGGCGCGACGGTGATCGGAGGCCGCGCGAGACGCTGCACCGGCGGCGGTGCATCCAGACGGCTGCCGAGGCAGGCATGCGCGGCGTCCTTTTGCAGTGCCTCAAACGTGGCCAACGGGGGTGGTGCCGCCTGTTCGTCGCCCGCATCCTTGTGCTGGGCCGCCGCGATCATCGCCACCTCCTGCGCCTGCAAGGCTTCGAGTGCCTGAACACACTCGGCTGACTTCAATGGGTCGGCGCCCTGGGCCAGGCTGGTACCGGCGGCGAGGGCAAGAATCATGAAGTGCACGGGCCAGCGCATCCGCTTTGGATTGGCGGCGCTAGCACAAGTTCGAGGCGCCGATGAACCGCACGCTTGCGCGCCGCAACTCACCACCGGGTCGGTCCGTCGTCTCAACGACGCCGATTCGCATGATTCGTTTCCAGAGGGCACCCATGAGCCTGAGCATCGCGAATTCACTGGCCGCACAGACGTTGCCCCTTGAGCACAACGCCTCATCGCTCATTCTCTACAACGGACATGCCGGGCTGGGTGCAAGCGAGGTCAACGACGAAGTACTGATTGCCTTTGAGCGGGGTCAACAGCGCTCTCCATTTGTGGTGGCTCCACTTTGGAACTCTACGGGCGAGCCTCCAGAGGACAAGGCCGCGGCCGAACCCAGGCATCCGGACCTGCAAACACGATGGCCTTCCCTCTTGGGCAGCATGGGCAACTGCATGATCCCAACCCCTGCGACCCAGGCCCATGTCACCACGCCCCGTAGCGACCGCGACTCGTGCATCAAGGGTTTCGAGGAGAAACTCAACTCTGTCGGTGACGACGCTCAGCTGGCCAACGTCGACCTGCAGAACTGCCTGCAGAAGCAGCAGCAGACCCTGCAGATGATGTCCAACATCAGCAAGATGCTGTACGACACGGCGATGGCCGTCATCCGCAAGATCGGCGGCTGATTGCTGGCAGCTGCGCAAGCAATCGCTGCGGGCGTCAAGCGCCCAGATAGGCCCCGCCATTGATGTGCAGCGTCTGCCCGGTGACGAAGCGCCCGCCGGAGCTGGCCAGCCACACCACCGCACTTGCGATGTCGTCGGGATGGCCGCTGCGCCCGACCAATGTCGGGTGACTGACGCGATGCGCCGGATCCGCCGATGCGCTCGCGCTGTTGCGAATCGTGTCCATCATGCCCGGTGCGATGCAATTGACCGTGATCCCGAACTCGGCCAATTCATGCGCCAGCGCGCGCGTGAGGCCGGCAAGCGCTGCCTTGGCGGCAACCACGTGGGCTCGTCGCGCGGCACCCGTGTGCGCGGTCATGCCGCCGATGTTGATGACGGTGCCGGCGGTGCCTTTGCTCATGAGCGGCAGTGCTGCTTGGGTGCAGTGAAACGCACCATCGACGCAGACGTCGAACGCGGCGCGCCATGCGGCGTACGCCATGTCGGCGAAGGCTTCTTCGTGCCGGACAGCCGCATTGTTGACCAGGATGTCGAGGCGTCCGAAGCGTTGCGCCACCGTGTCGATCATCGCGTCGACTTCCGAGCGCCGCGTGATGTCGGCCATCACCAGCAGCGCGTCACCGCCGCGCGCCGCGATGTCGTTCACGACGGCCTGGCCTTCACCGCGACTCGCCCGCACGTTGACGGCGACCGTCGCGCCGCCATCGGCGAGCGCCAGTGCGATCGCGCGTCCGATGTTGCGTCCGGCGCCGGTGACGAGCGCGACTTTGCCAGCGAGCGGTGCGGTTTGCATTCAGCCCCGCAACGATCCGAGATCGACGGTTGGCGCAGCGCGCAGCGCTCGCAGGGCCACCAGGGCTTCGATCGCGCGCTCCCGGGTCCAGCCGCCATAGCGGCAGTTGGCGAGGAATTTCGTCTCCAGCGCCTGCGCCGAAAGCGGCTCTTCGCGCCCACCCCGAAAGTGATCCTGGCTCGCTTCACGCACCTCGCCATTGTCCAGCGTGACGCGGACGTGACCGGTGAACTGCTGCGGATAGGGGTTGGCAGGGTCGACGACGTATCGAATCTTCGATGCCAGCGTTCGCACCGCGGGGTCGCGGACCACTGTCTCCTCGTACTCGCTCAGGCCGGCATCTCCTCGCAGCATGCCGACGGCGATCGCATAGGGAATGCTGAACTTGGCGGCGTAGCCATTGGGCGGGTTGTGCTTGGCGGCGAGCGGCTCCCACAGTCGGTGCACGATGCCCTCGGCCGTCTTGCATTCGATGGCCGCCACCGCATCGGGCCGCACACCCTCGGCGACCAGCTGGCGCGCGCAGTCGATGTACGGGTGGGCCATCGTGCCGCAGGCGTAGGGCTTGAAGGCGATGTCCGCACTCAGCCAGTGCTCGCCTGCGCCGTCGAGCATCGCCGTGAAGTCGCAGTGATCGCTGTTGGCGAAGGCATGAAAGAAGCCATGCTCGCCGTCGAACAGCGTGCGCGGCCCGGTGAAGCCCGCCTGCGCCATGCGGGCAGCGCGATAGCCCGCCTGCGCCGCCCAGCCAGGGTGCATGCGTTTGGTCCAGGCCCCTTCGGCGAGGTATTCGATGATGCCCGAGGCCATGCTGCCGGCGATGCCGAGCGCGTCGACCCACTGGGTCGCAGTGAGAGACAGTGCCGACGCCACGCCCGCCGCCGCGCCCAGTGCGCCGAACACCGCCGTGGGATGAAAGCCCGCCTGGTGCACGCGTTTGGGCGCCACCAAGCACAGGCGGCACATGACCTCGCAGCCCACGGCGATGCCGCGCGCGAGATCGCTGCCGGCCAGTGCGTGGTGCTCTGCGGTGGCGAGCACGGCCGGGATGATCACCGCCCCCGCGTGCACCGGGCCGCCTTCGAAGGTGTCGTCGTAGTCTTCGCCGTGCGCGGCCGTGCCGTTGCACAACGCTGCGGTGGCCACGTTGTAGCCACCTGCGTGACCCATCAACGTGCATGCGCCAGGTTCCCCGCTGGCGCGCAGCACGGCCTGCACGTAGTCGCTGTGGCGCGCGGCCACGCACAGCCCCGCGACGTCCATCAGCACGGCATCACACATCGTTGCAACGCCAGGCGCAAGCGTGAGCGTCCTGGTGGCGAAGGCCACCGCGAGCCGCTGCGAAACGGAGATTTGCGGCAGTGTCATCGCTACCTGGGCGTCAATCGGCCTCGATGTGGTTGGCGCGCGCGACGTCCTTCCAGTGCCTAACCTCGCCGGCGATGTACTGGCCGAACTGCGCTGCCGTCATCGGCATCACCGTCAGCGCCTGCGCGGTGAAGGCGTCGCGCAATTCCTGGCTGGCGAGGATCCGGTTGATCTCGTCGTTCAACCTGCGGGTGATCGGTTCGGGCAGGTTCGCGGGGCCCACGATGCCGTACCACGTCAAGCCGTCGAAACCGTCGTAGCCCGACTCCTTGAACGTCGGCACGTTCGGCAGCAGGCCACTGCGTTTGTCGCCGGTCACGGCAAGGGGCCTGAATGCGCCGGAGCGCACGTGCGGCAGCGCGGCGGCCAACCCGGGGAAGATCACCTGGATCTGTCCGCCGATCGAATCCGTGAATGCCTGCCCGATGCTGCGATAGGGCACTGCCATGCTGGGCACGCCGGATGCGTGCTTGAACTGCTCCATCACCAGATGGTTCAGCGTGCCGACCCCCGATGTGCCGTAGTCGACTTTCGTCGGGTTCGCTTTGGCGTACACGACGAATTCCTGCAGCGTGTTGACCGGCATCTTGGACGAGACCACCAGCAGGTTCGGTGTGCCGCCGAGCATCGCAATCGGCGTGAAATCGCGCACCGGATCGTAGGGGCTCTTTCTCACGGCCGGGTTGGTGCCGTGGGTGGCCACGTAGCCGATCATCAAGGTGTAGCCATCGGGCTGCGCTCGCGCCGTCGCCTGGGCCGCAATGGCCCCGCCGACTCCCGCCTGGTTGTCGACGATGAAGGGCTGGCCCATGGCGCGGCTCAGCCGCTCGGCCATGATCCGTGCCACCAGGTCGACGCCGCCGCCTGGTGCCTGCGGAGCAATGATCTTCACGGGCCGGCTCGGATAGCCTTCTTGTGCGGTCGCGGTGCCGGGGATGATGACGTGCAAGGCCAGCGCAGCGGCAAGCAATCGCGGGGCGAAGCGCCTTGCAAGAGGAGCTTTCATCTGCGAAGGAGATTTCCGATCAAGGCGCCCACGAGGTGAAGGACTTTACGCCGATCTCGACAATCGAGACCTCACGTGTTCGCTGGTCGTCGCGATCCTGGCTATCACGGCTCGAACTTCCGGAAGGCGTCCCTCGACGCGCGTCTTCGCGCCTGTGCCCATTGCTCAGACATTTCAGAACGCTTAAGGATCGGTTCAAAGACATGAAGGGCCGACAGGCCTACGATGCGTTCGCACGCAACCGCAAGGAGAACTGCATGAATGGCCCGTTTCGGATCATGATGTCCCCGCACGCAATCGCGTCTGCGGTGGCCACCGTGTTGGCCGTCGCGTCGACATCGAGCTTTGCCGAATACAAGTGCGACCGGCCGCAGGGCATGGTCGATCAGCGCGCCTGCGCCAAGGCCGCGCAAGGCCCCGATGCGTTGCGCCAGTTCATCTATCGCACGCGCATGATCTATGGGCTCTACATATGGGACTACTCGCGGCCCGAGGAGCAGGGCGCGAGCGCGACCGGTGGGGCTGACGGGGCCTCGGTCGCGGTGAAGCCATCGGGGGCAGCGCAGGCGGCCACCCGCTAGTCGCGCAGCCCCGGTCCAGCGGGAAGACCAACCGTCGATCAGGAGCGGGTCGGCTCCAAATTCATTCCCGCCGCGATCAGCCGCTGGACCAACACCATGCCAAGCCCGCTGGCGGGTGTCAGCACGCCACCGCCGCGCTCGCCACCGGGAAGCGCTTGCGGTTGCTGCGCCAATGCCAGCGCCGACTCGCAGACGAACTTGGTCGTCGCGCGGTTGCCAGGGTCGCCCTGGCCCGCGACGCGGCCTCGCACCACCTTGCCGCTGGCGCTCTTGGCGACGAGCTCGCAGCGAAACGATCCGCCGTCCATCGTGCGCTCGGAGGGGCCCTGTCCAGGCGGCACGGCCACCGCGCGGGCCAGTGCGCGGGCCGTCTTGAAGCGCATCGCCGCCTGCCCCACACCCATGCCGACGCTGACCCCCGCTGCTGCGGCGGCGGCGAGTGGCCCGCGGCCAAAGCGCAGGTATTCCTGGTAGCTGAAGTGCGCGCCGTAGGCGGCGTCGCCGCGCGCCGCCAGCAGCGCAGCGGTGCGGCGCACCACGCGCGTATTGATCGGCCCCATCATGAACGGCCCCACCCACGCATCGAAATCTTCGTCGCGATATGGCGCCACTGGATCGGCATGCCCTGCCGGGTTGCGCGGCGCCGTGCCCGGCGGATTGAGCAGGAACGGGTCGGCGAGCAGTCGGTCCTGCCCGGTCTCGATGAGGTTCAGTGCCGATGCCAGCGTGCCGCCGTTGAAACCTCCACGCATCGAATGGCAGGCCTTGACGCTCACGCATTGCTCGCCGTGCTGTCGCCGGATCGCCTCGGCGACCAGCCACGCGCCGAGATCCGAGGGCACTGAGTCGAATCCACAGCAGGGGATGATGCGCGTGCCGTCGCGCGCGGCCTGGGCGTGATGGCGATCGATCAGCCCGCGCACCCAGGGCGTTTCGCCGGTGATGTCGACGTAGTGCGTGCGGTGCGACACGCAGGCCGCGACCAATGCACTGCCATGCAGCGCGAACGGGCCGGCGGTGCTCAGCACCACCACGGCCTGTGCGGCCAGGGCGTCCAACGCCTTCTGGTCGGCCGCATCGGCCACGAT
>JBIODO010000113.1:0-10409 GCA_044445225.1 Burkholderiales bacterium | reverse complement strand
TACATCGACGGCTCCCCTGTCAACAGCGTCAAGGCCGGCGACGACGCGGTGGTGGTGCTTGATCACACGCCGTTCTATGCCGAAAGCGGCGGCCAGGTGGGCGACACCGGCGAGCTGCGCAACGCCACGTCGCGCGCGGTGGTCGAAGACACCACCAAGATCCAGGCCGACGTATTCGGCCACCAGGTGCACGTGGTGGAGGGCGCGATCGCGTTGGGCGACACGCTCAACGCGCGCGTCGACGCCGACAAGCGCACCAGGACGCAACGCAACCACAGCGTCACGCACCTGATGCACAAGGCGCTGCGCGAGGTGCTGGGCAGCCACGTGCAGCAAAAGGGCTCGCTGGTCGACGCCGGGCACACGCGCTTTGACTTCGCGCACAACGCGCCGCTGACCGACGAGCAGATCCGCCAGGTCGAAGCGCTGGTCAACGCCGAAATCCTGGCCAACATCGCGACGCAGGCGCGCGTGATGAGCATGGACGATGCGCAAAAGCTCGGCGCGATGATGCTGTTCGGCGAGAAGTACGGGTCGGACGTGCGCGTGCTCGACATCGGCTCGAGCCGCGAGCTGTGCGGCGGCACGCACGTGCAGCGCACCGGTGACATCGGACTGTTCAAGATCGTGTCCGAAGGCGGTGTGGCGGCCGGCGTGCGCCGTGTTGAGGCGGTGACCGGCGACAACGCGCTGGCCTATCTGCAGCGGCTGGAGTCCACCGTGTCGCAGGTGGCCGGCACGTTGAGGGTCACGCCGGCCGAGGTGCAGGGCCGAGTCGGCGCGGTGCTCGACCAGGTGCGCGGTCTGGAAAAGGAGCTCGCGGCACTGAAGGGCAAGCTCGCGTCGGCGCAAGGCGACGAGTTGCTGGCCCAAGCCATCGACGTCAAGGGGCTCAAGGTGCTGGCCGCCACGCTGCAGGGCGCCGACGCGAAGACGCTGCGCGAGACGATGGACAAGCTCAAAGACAAGCTCAAGAGCGCGGCCATCGTGCTGGCCGTGGTCGATGGCGGCAAGGTGCAACTCGCCGCCGGTGTCACCAACGACAGCCTGGCGCGCCTGAAGGCGGGCGAGCTGGTCAATTTCGTTGCGCAGCAGGTCGGCGGCAAGGGCGGCGGCAAAGCTGATCTTGCGATGGCCGGCGGCACCGATGCCAGCAAGCTGCCGCAGGCGTTGGCCTCGGTGCGCGGCTGGGTCGCCGAGCGGCTCTGATTCGCGCTGCGTCGCGGGCGGCATGGACTGCCGGCTTGTCCGTCGGAACGTCAGCTGCCGCCGCGCCCTTGACCCATCGATCGCAGGGCCGATGGCCATGGCGTACAGTGCGCGCCTGCAGGTTGCGCATGCGATGCATTCAATCGTTCGACCGTCGCGCGCTGATGTGCGCGATGCTGGGTTTCGTGGCTGCTGCGCATGCGCATCAACTGCGACCGTGGGTGGCGGCGCGTCCGGCACCGCCGCTGTCGCTCACCGACCTCGACGGTCGCACCTGGGATCTGCCGGCGCTGCAGGGCCGGGCTGTGTTGCTCAACTTCTGGGCCACCTGGTGCGAACCGTGTCGCGAGGAGATGCCTTCGCTCGAGGCATTGGCCAGACGGCATCGCGCTGACCCGATCGTCGTGCTGACGGTCAACTACCAGGAGACCGAGCCCGGCATCCGGCGCTTCCTCGAGCGCGTACCATTAGGGTTGCCGGTGCTGCTCGATCGTGACGGGTCGGCCACCAAGGCGTGGACGCCGCGTGTCTTCCCCACCACCGTGACGATCGATCGCAGCGGCCGCCCTCGGCACCAAATCGTCGGTGCGGTGGATTGGAACGGTGACGAGGCGCGCCAATGGGTGCACGACCTGCTGACATCCGGCTCGATGCGAAGCTGACCCGCTGTTCAAGTAGACAACCAACGCGAAAGATCAAATACCGATGAATGTGGAGGCTGCCGCAGCGGAGGCGGTGGATAGCGACTACGAACGGGTGTGCTGGCGGCTCGCAGGGTTCGACGGCCGTGTCTCGCCTGAATGGATCGACGGCTTTCTCACCGGCGTGTTGGCCGGGCCACGCGCGATTGCCCTCGATCAATGGTTGCCCGCGATGCTGGGCGACGGATTCGCGCGTGTGTTCGCCGACCCGCTCGATGCGCGCCAGGCGCAGCGTGCACTGTCGTCGCGTTGGAGCGAGCTGGCACAGCAACTCGACGCCGAGGCACTGGTCGACGACCCCAACAACGTTTACCTCTCGCCGTGGATCGTGGCCTACGAAGACGCCGACCGCGAGGCCTTCGTGACGCAGGGGTTCGGCAATGCCGAACAGGCGGCCGATGAGTTGCGCCCCGGTGTGGCCTGGTCGCGAGGCTTCATGGCGGCCGTCGAGCACTTCGCGAGCGACTGGGTCGCGCCGCCCCTCGATGCCGACGATGCGCAGCGCTTTCACGGCGCAATGCAATGCATTCAGGATCTGCAGGCGCCGGCACCGCGCGCCAGTGCGCCCACGGCTCTCGACCGCGACGGGCAGATCGAAGCAGCCTGCCTGGCCGCGCAGCACCTGCGCCTGTATTGGGTGGATCACGCGCCGAAGCCATCGACGCGGCGTGTCGAGGCGCAACCCGGCCGCAACGACCCGTGCCATTGTGGCAGCGGCTTGAAATTCAAGAAGTGCCACGGTGCCGCGCGCTGACACCGCGACGCCATCACACGCTGCTACATTGCGCGCCATGTCTGAAGCGCTGCAGCTCGGCGGTCGCCACATCGTGCTCGGATTGAGCGGCGGCATCGCCTGCTACAAGGCCGCCGAATTGACCCGCGAGCTGGTGAAAGCCGGCGCCACCGTGCAGGTGGTGATGACGCAGGCGGCCGAAGCGTTCATCACCGCGGTCACGCTGCAGGCGCTGAGCGGGCGCCCGGTGTTCACCAGCCAATGGGACACGCGCGAGCCCAACGCGATGGCGCACATCGGCCTCACGCGCGCTGCCGATGCGCTGATCGTGGCGCCGGCGTCGGCCGACTTCATCGCCAAGCTCGCCTACGGACAGGCCAACGATCTTCTGAGTCTGGCCTGCCTGGCGCGGCCGATCGAGCGCTGTCCGCTGTTGGTGGCACCAGCCATGAACCGCGAGATGTGGGCCCACCCGGCCACGCAGCGCAACGTGGCTCGTATCCTCGCCGATGGCGCGCTGGTGCTGGGCCCGGCCAGCGGCGACCAGGCCTGCGGCGAGGTTGGCGATGGCCGCATGCTCGAAGCAGGTGAGTTGTGCGACGAAGTGATCGCGTCGCTGCAGCCCAAGCTGCTGGCGGGCCGCCGCGTGATGGTGACAGCCGGCCCGACCTTCGAGGCCATCGATCCGGTGCGCGGCATCACCAACTTGTCCAGCGGCAAGATGGGTTTCGCGATCGCGCGAGCCGCGCAGGAGGCCGGTGCCGACGTCACGCTGGTGTCCGGCCCCGTGCAACTGGCCACACCGCGCCACGTGCGTCGCATCGACGTCGCCAGTGCGCAGCAGATGCACGATACCGTGCTGCCGTTGGCCTCGATGCAACACGTGTTCGTCGCCACGGCGGCGGTGGCCGATTGGCGGCCGGCCAGCTACGCGCAGCGCAAGATCAAGAAGGACGGCACACATACCGCACCGGCACTCCAACTGGCCGAGAACCCTGACATCCTGGCTGCGGTGGCGAGCCTGCCGCAGCGCCCGTATTGCGTGGGCTTTGCCGCCGAAACCAATGACCTGGCGATCAACGCACGCGAAAAGCTCAAGCGCAAGAACGTGCCGCTGATTGTCGGCAACATCGGCCCGGCGACCTTCGGCCGCGACGACAACGCGTTGTTGTTGGTCGATGCGCAAGGCGAGCGCCAGTTGCCGAACTCCGACAAGCTGAGCCTCGCGCGCGAGCTGGTGCGCGAGATCTCGACGCGACTGGAATCCCACCCATGACCGTGATCGACGTGCGCGTGCTCGACGAGCGCGTGTCAGGCCATCTGCCGGCCTACGCCACGGCGGGCAGCGCGGGCCTGGACCTGCGGGCCTGCATCGACGCACCGATCGTGCTCGAGCCGGGGCAGGCGGCGTTGATTCCCACCGGCCTGGCGATTCACATCGGCGATCCAGGCTTTGCGGCGATGCTGTTGCCGCGCTCGGGCCTGGGCCACAAACACGGCATCGTGCTCGGCAATTTGGTGGGCTTGATCGACAGCGACTACCAGGGGCCGCTGATGGTGAGCTGCTGGAACCGCGGCGTCGCGGTCTACACCGTGCAGCCGCTGGAACGCATTGCGCAGATGGTCATCGTGCCGGTGGTGCAGGCGCAATTTCGCCGCGTCGAGGCGTTTGACGAGAGCGTGCGCGGCGCCGGTGGCTTCGGCTCCACCGGCGCGTTGTGAGCCCGACGCTAGTGCAGCGTCCCTGAGCCCGGCTCTGCGTCGGCCACCGAGAACAGGTCCCCCGCCACGCTGCGTTGCTCGGTCTCGGCTGCACTGGCCGCGCGCACGTCGTGCACCTTCAGGTGCAGTTGCAGCGCGATGCCGGCCAGAGGGTGGTTGCCGTCGAGCACCACGTGCGACGGATAGATTTCGGTGACGGTGTACACGGTGTCTGCAGGCATGCCGTGCGTGCGAGCGCCTACGGGCAGGCCCTCGAGCTGCATGCCTTCGTTCAGGTCGGGCGGAAACAGTGCGCGATCCTCGAAACACACCTTGTCGGCGTCGTAGTCGCCGAACGCATGCTCGGGCTCCAGGTGCAGCGTGGTCTCGAATCCTTCATCCTGCCCTGCCAGCGCCTCTTCCACCTTGGCCAGCAGATCGTCGCCACCGAAGAAGAACTCCAGCGGATCCTTCAGTTCGTCGATCGGCTGCCCCTGCGCATCGTGCAAGACCCAGGTCAGCGTGACGACACACGGCGCGACGATCTGCATCGAACGATGATCGCACAACGGGCCCGCGACGCCACACCACGCCCGGTGACAATGCGGCGTGGATTTGCATGCACCCACACAGCTGCTCGCGGGCCTCTCGCCCGCGCAGTTCATGCGCCGGCACTGGCAATCCAAGCCGTTGTTGGCGCGTGCAGCGTGGCCGCAATTGAGCCCGCCGCTGACGCGCACGCAGCTGTTCGCGCTAGCGGCCGACGCCGACGTCGAGTCACGGCTGGTCACTCGCACTGGCGCGCGCTGGGACGTGCGCCACGGGCCGCTGGCGCGGCGCAGCCTGCCGCCGCTGCGCCAAGCGGGCTGGACGCTGCTGGTGCAAGGCGTCGACTTGTTCGTCGACGCGGCGCACCAGATGCTGCGGCCGTTTCGCTTCGTGCCCGATGCCCGCCTGGACGACCTGATGATCTCGTACGCCAGCGACGGCGGGGGGGTGGGGCCGCATGTCGACGCCTACGATGTGTTTCTGCTGCAGTTGCAAGGCTGCAGGCGCTGGCGAATCGGCCGCGTGGCCGACGATCGGCCGGTCGAGGGCGCTCCGTTGAAGCTGCTGCGCCGCTTCGTGCCCAGCCAAGAATGGCTGCTCGAGCCTGGCGACATGCTGTATCTACCACCAGGGTGGGGCCACGACGGCGTGGCAGTCGGCCAGTGCATGACGGCCTCGGTGGGCTTTCGCTCGCCGCGGGCCGATGAACTGGCGCACGCGTTGATGCTCGGGGTGGCTGATGCGGCGGCCGGTGCGCATGCAGACAGTGCTCTGTACAGCGATCGCGCGAGCGCCGCCACGGCGGCGCCCGGTCGCATTCCCTCAGCGATGGCGGCCTTCGCGCGTGCAGCGTGGCAGCGTGCGACGCGTGATCCGCAGGCACTGCAGCGCGCGCTCGGGCAATGGCTGAGCGAGCCGAAGGCGCGCGTGTGGTTCGAGCCGGGCCCGCAAACGCCGGTGCTCGGCGAACGCACGCTCGAGCTGAGCCGCCGCACCCGCATGCTGTATGACGCACATCACGTCTACATCAACGGCGAGTCCGTGCTCGCCGCAGGGCGCGACGCACAATGCCTGCGCAGGCTGGCCGACGCGCGTGCATTGCCGGCCGTCGACGTGCGCCGTTTGAGCAAGGGGGCGCGAGACGTCGTGCAACAGTGGTTGTCGTCGGGGTGGATCCATGAACGATGAGGCAAGCCAACGAACCAGCGCGGCGTCGCGCAGCGAGTTCATCGCGTTGGCGCACGGGTTGCTGTCGACGCTGGACAAGACATCGGGCCGGGACATCACGTTGGTCGATATCGACTTCTCCGCCTGGCCACTCGACGATGTCGCGGTCGTCGACGCGTTGACGCGGTGGATACAACTGCCTGGCCGCTGCCTGCGCCTGGTGGGCGCGCGCTTTGACCTCATCGAGCGCGGACAACCGCGATTCGCCGCCTGGCGCAAGCCCTTCTCGCACGCCGTGCAGTGCATGACGCCAGTCGATCTCGAGCCATCAGACGTGCCTTCGCTGCTGTTGTTGGACGCCGGCTGCCTGGAACTGCTGGACCGCGAGCGCTGGCAGGCTCACCGGACATCCGAGCGGCGTGCTTGGGTCCTGCAGCGCGAGCGCATTGATGCGCTCATGCAACGCTGCGAACCGGCCTGGCCGGTGACTGTGCTGGGACTCTAAAAGGGAAAGATCCCGCGAATATAATTAGCAGTTGGACACCGCTTCGCCAGGCAATGTGTATCCGGAACACACGCTCGGGCGCGCACCGCATCGTGCCGGCGAGATCCATCCAAAAAACCGGTTCCATCCCCTTCGATTGAGGACAAGCATGAACAAGTCGCTTCTATTGGCATCTCTGGTCGCTGCCGTTGCACTCGGCGCCTGCGGCAAGACCGAACCGGCTCCCGCACCGGTTGCAGCCGCTGCATCGGCGGCCGCCCCGGCTGCCTCCGAGGCCGCGCCAGCCACTACTACCACTTCCTCCGACGCAGCAGCCGCTGCCGCTGCAGGCGCGGCGGCCAATGCGGCGGATGCGGCCGCCAAGGCCGCCGAAGCTGCCGCCTCCGCGATGAAGAAGTAAGCCGGGCGCTGCCCCAAACTGAACAAGCCGCCTGCTGGCGGCTTGTTCGTTGTGGGCCACTCGTTCGCCGGCAACACGCCCGGTCGCGATGCCGCCCTACTTCAACTCTTCGACCAGCAGCGCCACGATGCGTTTGCCGTTGTCGCTGTTCTCTGGCGCCCCCTGCGAGGACTGCACCGCGACCTGGGTCTTCTCGCCCGCGCGTTTGACCGCAATGCGGTAGCGTTGCGGCTTGCCGGCGTCCTTGTCGGAGGTGAACAGCTTGGTGAGGAAGTTGGGCTCCTCGCGGCCAGCGTACTTGGGATCGACATAACGCACGAAGTACAGCCCGCCCGCACGATCGCGGTCTTCAACCGTGAAGCCGCTGCGGTCCAGCGCCAGGCCGACGCGCCGCCACGCGCGGTCGAAGCTTTCATCGAACTCCAGTGTGGCCCCGGGCTCGCCGTTCATCACGCGTGCCCGTCCCGCGGCGGCGGCCGGCGCGGCGGCAACCTGGCTACGCGCTGCGTCGCCCTTGCTGCCCAACTTCGCCATCAGGCGCACCAGCATGGTCGCCTCGAGCTGAGGATCACTCGGTCGATTGCGCCACACTGGAATGTCCTTGGTATCGCCCGACATGTATTCCTCCATGCCGCGATGGGTGATGTACACCTCGCTGCCGGTGGGCGTTCGCTCCACCCGGGTGCGGAATCGATCTCTTTCGCCCGTGGAGTAAAACGGCTCGAGGACGCCACCAAACAGCTTTCGAATGCCGTCCAGCGGAATCTTGGCGCGGTTCTCGGCCCAATCGGTCTCCATGACGGCGGCTTGCGGGTCGTCCATCGCCAAGTTGAAGCCAGCCTCGGTCCAGAAAAGGCGCACCTGTGGCCACAACTGCTCGGGCGGGATCGCCGTGACCAACCAGCGCTGGTTGCCGTCGCGCTCGATCCGCATCTCGCCGATCGAACTCGGCGCTATCACCGGTGCGCTGGCCGCGGCGGCCACGCTATTGACCTGCACCCCGCTGGCGCTGACCACGCCGCCCTGCGGGAGGTAGCGCGTGTCGCGTGCGAGTTGGCTCAGGTCCGGCGGAACTTCCAGCGGAGCGGTCTTGTTCGCCTGGCTCTTGTAGTCGATCTTGTCGCCGGATACGAACGATTCAAAGCTGGAGCAGGCGGCGACGACGATGGCCACGCAGCCGAACACAGCCCAGCGCTTCACAGCAGAACGAACACTCACGAAGGGGTCTCCAGAAACACCGGGCGCATCACAGTGCGCCGCCACGCCGTGCCCGGCGTTGTCAAACCAGGCCGGCCTCACGCAGAGCCTGCTCCACCTGCGCCTGGCCGGCGGCAGACAGCGGGACCATCGGCAGCCGCAACGCGGCGCCGCACAGGCCCAGGCGCGACATCGCCCACTTGGTGGGCGCGGGGCTCGGTTCGCAGAACAACTGCCGGTGCACCGGCAGCAACTTCAATTGAATCTCGGCGGCCCGGCGTGCCTGCCCCTCGACGGCGGCCAGGCACAACTCGTGCATCAGCCGCGGCGCCACGTTGGCGGTGACGCTCACGTTGCCATGGCCGCCGAGCAGCATCAAGGCCACCGCGGTACCGTCGTCGCCCGAGTAGATCGAGAAGCCGGGCGGCGCCTGCTTGATCAACCAGGCCGCACGCTCGATGTTGCCGGTGGCCTCTTTGATGCCGACGATGCGATCGATCTGCGCCAGCTTGAGCACCGTGTCGTGCTGCATGTCGGCCACCGTGCGGCCGGGCACGTTGTACAGCACCAGCGGAATGTCCACCGCCTCGGCGATGGCGCGAAAGTGCCGGTAGATGCCTTCCTGCGACGGCCGGTTGTAGTAGGGCACGACTTGCAGTGTGCAATCGGCACCCACCTTCTTCGCGTAGCGCGACAACTCGATCGCTTCGTGCGTCGAGTTGCCGCCCGCGCCTGCCATGATCGGCACACGCCCGCGGGCGTGTTCGACGGCGACGCGGATGATTTCGCAGTGCTCTTCGACGGTGACGGTGGGCGACTCGCCGGTGGTGCCGACCACGACGACGCAATCGGTGCCCTCGGTGATGTGCCAGTCAATCAGGCGCCGCAGGCCGGCGTAGTCGATGTCTCCGTTGTCGAGCATCGGCGTCACCAGGGCGACGATGCTGCCTACGATGGGTTTCATGGTGGATCTCAGCTTCAGGTTGCAATTCTAGGGCCTGCGGCGGCGCGCTAAAGCGACGGCGGCATCGCATCGGCCGCGCTGGGGCGCCAGGCGGCAAGCCGCTGCAAGCGCCGCTGCGGTGACCGTGCCATGCCGTCCTCGTACGCGATGACGTGCAGACCCTGCGTGGCGCTGAGCAGTTCCCTGGGGCGCAACAGAAAATCCGGATTCGCCGGACGGCCAATCTTCTCTTGCCCGAGCGCAAAGGTTTCGTAAAGCAAGAAGCCGCCCTCGGCCACGCTGTCCACGATGGCCGGCATCAACGCGCGCCAAAGATAGTTGGTGACGACCACCGCATCGAAGCGCCGACCGGGCAACGGCCACGGGCCATGTTCGAGATCGGCCTCGACCACCTCGGCGGCCATCCCTTGCAAGCCCGAGAGTGCGTCGCGGTCGCGGTCGACTGCGGTCACGCGCAGACCGCTCGCCGCCAGGTAGCGCACATGGCGTCCTGGGCCGCACGCCAAGTCGAGCACGGTGCCATGCGGCGCGATGGCGCCGGCCCAGCGCACGATCCAGGGTGACGGCGTGTCAGGCACGATCGTGGGTTGGAGCACGCATGCGGGCAATCTAGCCCAAAGCACGAGCGCGGTGCGACACATCGACCATCGGTACAGTTGGGCCGCGCGAGAGGGCGCGAACAGGAAGAGCAGGCGATGCGGGTACTCGTTCTCGGCGGCGGCGTGATTGGCGTCTCGGTGGCGTACTACCTGGCCGAGGCCGGCCACGAGGTCGAACTGGTCGAGCGGCGCGCCGCCGCCGCGATGGAGACCAGCTTCGCCAACGCGGGCGAGGTGTCACCGGGCTATTCGGCGCCGTGGGCAGGGCCGGGGGTGCCGGTCAAGGCGATCCACTGGATGCTGATGCGGCACAGCCCGCTGGTGATCTGGCCGCTGCTAGACCCGGCCATGTGGCGCTGGGGCGCCATGATGCTCGCCAACTGCACGGCGCGAGCCTATGCCCTCAACAAGAGCCGCATGGTGCCGATCGCCGAATACAGCCGCGATTGCCTGAAGGCGCTGCGTGCCACCACCGGCATCGCCTACGATGAACGTGCACACGGCACGCTGCAACTGTTTCGCACGCAAAAACAGCTCGACGCCACCGCCAAGGACATCGCGGTGCTGCGCGAGTACGGCGTGCCGTACGAACTGCTCGACCGCGCCGGATTCGTCCGCATCGAGCCGGGGCTGCGCGACACGCAACACAAGTTCGTCGGCGCGTTGCGCCTGCCCGGCGACGAG
>JBIODO010000112.1:0-10414 GCA_044445225.1 Burkholderiales bacterium | reverse complement strand
TAGGTGATGTACTTGGCGATGTCGCCGAGCTGGTAGCGATCCGGCCGGCGCGTCGCGCTGACCAGTTTCACGGCGTACTGAATCAGCGACGGATCGACGTAGACCTTGCGGCATTCCTGCTGCAGCTCGGCGAGCTGGCCGGTCGACGCCACCGCCGACACCACGGCCGGCGCGCCGATGACGCGCTCGACGATCACGAACTCCTCGTCGTCGCTCGGATAGTCGACCAGCACCTTCATCATGAAGCGGTCGACCTGCGCCTCCGGCAGCGCGTAGGTGCCTTCGGTCTCGATCGGGTTTTGCGTGGCCATCACCACGAAGGGCGCCGGCACCTTGTGCGTCTCGCCGGCGATCGTGACCTGGCGCTCCTGCATCACCTCGAGCAGCGCGCTCTGCACCTTGGCCGGCGCGCGGTTGATCTCGTCGGCCAGCAGCAGGTTGGCGAACACCGGCCCGAGCGCGGTGCTGAACTCGCCGGTCTTCTGGTTGTAGATGCGCGTGCCCACCAGGTCGGCGGGCACCAGGTCGGGCGTGAACTGGATGCGCCTGAAACTGCCGCGGATCACCGCCGCGAGCGTCTTGACGGTGAGCGTCTTTGCGAGCCCGGGCACGCCCTCGACCAGCAGGTGGCCCTGCGCCAGCAGCGCGACCATCACACGCTCGAGAAAGCGGTCTTGCCCGACCACGACGCGCTTGACCTCGTAGAGCATGCGTTCCATCAGGCTGGCGGATTCGGCGTTGGGGCTCGGTGTCATGGGCACTTTGGCGTTGCGCAGGTTGAAGGTCAGAAGGGCGGCAATCCGGCCGCGTTGGCGGCGTTCTCGATCGGCACCGCAAACCCGATGCCGATGAAGGTGCGGGCTTCGGTGGGGTTCATGATCGCGGTGACGATGCCCACCACGTTGCCATCCATGGTCACCAGCGGCCCGCCCGAGTTGCCCGGGTTGGCGGCGGCGTCGAACTGAATGAGGTTGGTCAACAGGCGCTTGCCCTCGGGCGAGCGGAACTCGCGCTTCAAGCCCGACACCACGCCTTGCGAAGTTGACGGGCCGATGCCGAAAGGATGACCGACGGCGATCACCTCGTCGCCCGGGCGCAGGCCGCCGGTGGAGCGCATCGTCGCGGGTTCGAGATCGTCGGGCAGCGTGGCGGCCTGCAGCACGGCCAGGTCGTTTTCAGGCTGCACGTTGACCAGCGTGGCCTCGGACTGCAGTCCGTTCCAGAAGGTGACGCGGATGCGCGAGGCGCCCTGCACAACGTGCAGATTGGTCAGGATCAGCCCCTTGTCGACGATCACCACACCGGTGCCCACGCTCCTGCGCTCTTCGCCTTCCTTGGGGTCGGGGCGCTCGGGCGGCTGCTCACCGACCACGCGCACCACCGAGCCGGCCACCGCCTCGTAGGCATGCGCTGCGGCGGAGGCGAGCGGCTCCTTGTTGATGGACTCGCGCATCGCCGAGTCGATCTGCTCGAAGGTTGGAATCTGACGCTCGTTGCGCGTCCAGGCCGGCCATCCGGCCACGGCCGTCAGCACCAGCGCCAACGCCGCCCAGGCCCAGCGCTCATGGCGGCGCGTCGACGCGCCCATGCGCGCAGTCGCGCGCGACCACAAGCTCGGCGGCTCGTCGAATTCGGCGTCTGGCTCGGCGGCGGGGTGTTGGCTGCCGCTCGGTGTGCGCAGCGCCGGGGCGCGTGTTCGTTCAGGGGTCCGGCTGTACAGAGGCACGCGCTTCATCGTCGACTGCTCCTGCAGCGCGCGTTGCGTGGCGTTGCGCTGCGAGCCGTCAAGGTACCACGGAGCGCGTCGCCGTGCATGCTCCGACGCGCAGCTGCTAGGGCCGGCTGGCGAAGTACTCGTCGTAGCGGTGCACGAAGTCCTTGCCAGATAGCGGCAAATGGCAGGCGCGGCAGGTGTTGGTGTCCTCGGGCGCTTTTTGCCCGCTCGGCAGCCACGCCGCGTAGACCCAGTTGCCGTTGCGCAGCGGCTCGATCGCGTCGGCGCCCCAGCCGGCGTTCTTGCCCATCACGAACACGCGCAGCAAATCACCTTTGACCAGTTTGCCGTCGGCGCCGGTCTCCAGCGTGCCGTCTGCGCGCGCGCGGGCGGCGTAGTTTTCCATCACGAACATCGTGCCGTTGCCGAACCCGCCTGCGGCCGTGGCATTGCGGGCCACCGGATTCATGTAGATTTCCCGCACCTGCTTGGCATCGGGCCGCTGCACGGCCGACAAGAACTTCGGCCACGTCTTGTAGTCGCTCGGCACCATCAGCTCGCCGTCCTTGACAGGGGGCGGTGGCGTGGTGGCACAGGCCCACAAAAATCCCGCTGCAACAATGGCGGCCGCTGCGGCCGGGTGGCGAATGTGCATCATCTGCTCCCTGTGTGAGCCCCTGTTTGCGGCTGCGATGATACGCAGCACTCGTGTACGTGAGCGCCAACGGCGAGATTGCCCGGGTCAACCCGATGTCGTGGATCGACACCCACTGTCACCTTGATGCCACCGAGTTCGACGCCGACCGCGATGCGGTGTGGCAACGCGCGCGTGCCGCCGGTGTGGCGACCGCCGTGCTGCCGGCGGTGAAGGTGGCGCACTTCGAGCGCGTGCGTGGCCTCGCGCACAGGCACGGACTGGCCTACGCGCTGGGCATCCACCCGCTGTGCATCGGCGAGGCAGCCGACGAGGACCTCGACATGTTGCGAGACGCGCTGGCGCGTCACGCGGGCGACAAGCACCTGGTGGCGGTGGGCGAGATCGGGCTCGATTGGTTCGTGCCGGGGCTCGACCGCGACAAGCAGGAGCGTTTCTACGTCGCGCAATTGAAGCTCGCGCGCGATGCCGGGCTGCCGGCGATATTGCACGTGCGCCGATCGGCCGATGGCCTGCTGGCCGGATTGCGGCGCATCGATGTGGCGGGCGGCATTGCCCACGCGTTCAACGGCAGTGCGCAGCAGGCTCAGGCCTTCGTCGAGCGCGGCTGGCGGCTCGGCTTCGGCGGCGCAATGACGTTCGAGCGCGCGCGCCAGATTCGAGAGCTGGCGGCCACGCTGCCCGATACGGTGCCGGTGCTGGAAACCGACGCGCCCGACATTCCGCCGCATTGGTTGTATCGCAGTGCCGAGCAGCGCGCGCGCGGCGAGGTCGCGCGCAACGAGCCCGCCGAGCTGCCGCGCATCGCGCAGACGCTGGCGCAGTTGCGCGGCTGGAGCCTCGAGCAAACGGCTGCGCGCACCGCCGCCAACGCGTGCGTTGCATTGCCGCGGCTGCAGGCCTTGATGGAGCCGGGTTGAGCACACGCACCGCGTCGACTCCTCTGCAGCACGGGTTGGCACCGGTGGTGACGGCCGACACGCGGCTGCTGGTGCTTGGCAGCTTTCCGAGCGCCGCATCGCTGGCCGCGGCGCAGTATTACGCGCATCCGCGCAACCAGCTCTGGGCGATCCTGTCGGCGCTGTGGGGCGTCGAGTTGCGTGCGCTGCCGTACCCGGCCCGCTTGGCCGAGATGCGCCGCCGCGGCATGGGGCTGTGGGACGTTTACGCCAGCTGCCGGCGCGAAGGCAGCCTCGACAGCGCGATCGAAGAGGCCGCGCCGAATGATCTGGCAGCACTGGTGGCCACGCTGCCTGCCCTGAGCGCGATTGCCCACAACGGCGGGGAGTCAGCGCGTGCGCTGAAGTGGACCCGTGGCCTGGCCAGCGAGGTCGTGCGGCTGCCCTCGAGCAGCCCGGCCAATGCCACCTGGTCGTTGGCGCGCAAGGTGCAGGCCTGGCGCGCGGTGTTCTCGCGGCACGGATTGTGTGCATGACCGTTCCACGCGACGCCGGGCTGCCCGAGGCCACGATCTCCGAAATGGACGGCGTGCGTTACCTTCACTTGGACACGCCGTGGGTGCAGGGCGCGATGCAGATCAAGCGGCCCCGCGTGGTGGTGTTGGAGTACGTGCAGCGCATGCTGGCGTGGATGTTGTGGCGCCCGCAGGAGGCACTGGGCTTCGGGCGTGCGGTGCAGCTGGGCCTTGGCGCGGCGGCCATTACCCGCTTCACGCACCGCACGCTGCACATGCGCACCACCGCAGTCGAGCTGAACCCGGCGGTCATCGCGGCGTGCCGCCGCTGGTTCCGGCTGGGCGCCGATGACGCGCGGCTGTCGGTGGTGCAGGCCGATGCGGCATCGTGGCTGCGCAGCGCCGACGCGCCGCGCGGCGAGGTGAGCGCGCTGTGTGTCGATCTGTACGACCACGAAGCCGCGGCGCCGGTGCTCGACGATGAGAAATTCTATGCCGATTGCCGCGCGCTGTTGTGCGAGGGCGGCGTGATGAGCGTCAACCTGTTCGGCCGCCAGGCCAGCTTCGAACGTTCGATGGCGCACATCGCGGCGGCCTTCGGCGCCGACCGCCTGTGGCACCTGAAACCGACCCGCGAAGGCAACACGATTGCGGTAGCAACACACGCGGCCGTGGTTCCAGATCGTCACATCTGGCTGGCGCGGGCGGATAACATCGAGTCCCGCTACGGGTTGCCGGCGCGCAAATGGTTGCGCCTGGTGCGGCCGTGGCAGCCAGAACCCGCCAAGACTGCATGAGTCCCACCGCGACCAAACCTCGCAGCGTTGTGCGTGCCGCGGCCGTGCGCGGCAAGCTCGACTGGCGTGCCTTGCTCGGCTGGCTGCGTGAAGACGGCTGGATCGGCAGCGAAGACGTGCAGGCGGTGATCAAACGCTTCGGCGGCGCCGACTCGAACCAGCATCCGCTGGTGCGCCTGGGCAGTGCCGGCCTGAAGCGTGCCGGCACGCAGACGATGCTCGACACCGAAGTGCTGACGCAATGGCTGGCGCAGCGCTTCAACCTCACCTACTTGCGCATCGACCCGCTGAAGGTCGACGTCGGCCGCGTCGCCGACGTGATGAGCGTGCACTACGCCGAGGTGCGGCACGTGCTGCCGGTGAAGGTGGGCGCCACCGAGGTGACGGTTGCCACCGCCGAGCCGTTCGACAACGCCTGGGTGCCCGAGATCGAGGCGCACACGCGCAAGACGATCCGGCTGGTGGTGGCCAACCCGCTGGACGTCGCGCGCTACACGACCGAGTTTTTCTCGCTGGCCAAGTCGGTGCGGGCCGCGCAAAAGACCGGCGAGAACTCCGCCGCTGCCAACTTCGAGCAGCTGGTCGAGTTGGGCAAGACCAACAAGCAGCTCGACGCCAACGATGCCGGCGTGGTGCAGGTGGTCGACTGGCTATGGCAATACGCCTTCGACCAGCGCGCCAGCGACATCCACCTCGAGCCGCGGCGCGACATGGGCTTGATCCGCTTTCGCATCGATGGCGTCTTGCACACCGTGTACCAGGTGCCGATGACGGTGATGAGCGCGATGACCGCGCGCATCAAGCTGCTCGGCCGCATGGACGTGATCGAAAAACGCCGCCCGCTGGATGGCCGCATCAAGACCAAGCGGCCCGACGGCGTGGCCGGCGCCGGTGCCGAGGTCGAGATGCGGCTGTCGACCATCCCCACCGCGTTCGGCGAGAAGATGGTGATGCGCATCTTCGATCCCGACACCACGGTGAAAACGGTCGAGGCGCTCGGCTTCTCGGCGCATGACGGCGAGCGCTGGAGCCAGCTGATCGGCCAGACCCACGGCATCATCCTCGTCACCGGCCCCACTGGCAGCGGCAAGACCACGACGCTGTATTCGACGCTGAAGAAGCTGGCCACCGACGAGGTGAACGTCTGCACGATCGAAGACCCGATCGAGATGATCGAGCCGGCGTTCAACCAGACGCAGGTGCACAGCGCCATCGACATGGGTTTCGCCGAAGGCCTGCGCGCGCTGATGCGGCAGGACCCCGACATCATCATGGTCGGCGAGATCCGCGATCTGGCCACCGCCGAGATGGCGATCCAGGCCGCGCTCACCGGCCACCTGGTGTTCAGCACCTTGCACACCAACGATGCCGCCTCGGCGATCACGCGGCTGGCCGATCTGGGCGTGCCGCCGTATCTCATCAGTGCCACCGTGATCGGCGTGCTGGCGCAGCGTTTGGCGCGCACTCTGTGCCCGTCGTGCAAGCAGCCCGACAGCGAGGCGTCGCGCGACATGCTGGTCGAGGTCGCCAAGCCGTGGCGGCTGACCGGTGACATGCGCTTGTACAAGCCGGTGGGTTGCCTGGAATGCCGCCACACCGGCTACCGCAAGCGCGTCGGCCTGTACGAGCTGATGCTGCTCACGCCGGCTGCGCGCGAACACGTGCACCCGACCTTCGACATCACCGCGTTGCGCCAGCAGGGCTTGCGCGACGGCATGCGACCGTTGCGGCTGGCCGGCACGATGAAGATTGCCGAAGGCGTGACCACCATCGACGAGGTGCTGCGCGCAACGCCCAGCTGGTCGGAAAATTAGTCCGCTGGGACGAACGCGCACCGGCTGCGTGCCGGTACCGTGTAAACCACAGGTGGAAACCACAGGCTTGCAGCCGGGGGGCCTCCCTAGAATCCCTCGCAAAAGGCCGGTTGCGGCCCACGAGGAGACCTGCACGTGAAGATCAAGAGCCAGAAGGACTTCTGGTCCGGGCTGATGTTCGTCGCCACGGGGCTCGGGTTCGCGTGGGGTGCGCAGTTCTACAGCTTCGGTTCTTCGGCGCGGCCGGGGCCGGGCTACTTTCCCTTCGGCCTGGGCGTCTTGCTCGCCTTGCTGGGCGCGCTCGTGTTGTTCGAAGCACTGACCATCGAAACGGAAGACGGCGATCCGATCGGCAAATGGGCCTGGAAGCCGCTGATCACCGTCTGCCTGTCTGTCGGCGTGTTCGGCTGGGTGCTGCCGCGTCTGGGCATGGCCATTGCGCTGCCCGTGCTGATCATCATCTGCAGCCTCGCCGGCGACGAGTTCCGTTGGCGAGAAGTCATCATCAACAGTGTCGTGCTCACCGTCGGATCGTGGGCGATCTTCATCCTCGGCCTGAAGCTGGTGATCCCACTGTGGCCAACCTTCATCGGCGCCGCAGGCTGAGGAGACCGCGATGGACCTGATTCAAAATCTCGCGCTCGGCTTCGGCGTCGCGTTCACCGTTCAGAATCTGCTCTATGCCTTTTTTGGCGCCGTGCTCGGCACGTTGATCGGTGTGCTGCCCGGCCTCGGTCCGGTCGCGACGATCGCGATGCTGCTGCCGTCGATCTATTCGCTCGACGCCACGCCGGCGCTGATCATGCTGGCTGGCATCTACTACGGCGCGCAATACGGCGGCTCGACGACGTCGATCCTGATCAATGTGCCGGGCGAGTCGAGCTCGGTGGTCACGTGCATCGACGGCTACCAGATGGCGCGCAAGGGCCGCGCCGGCCCGGCGCTCGCTGCTGCGGGCATCGGCTCGTTCTTCGCCGGCTGCGTAAGCACGCTGATCGTCGCTGCGTTCGCGCCGCCGCTGACCGAGCTGGCCTTCAAGTTCGGCCCCGCGGAGTACTTCTCGCTGATGGTGCTGGGCCTGATCGGCGCGGTGGTGCTCGCTTCGGGCTCGCTGATCAAGGCGATCTCGATGATCCTGCTCGGGCTGTTGCTTGGCCAGGTGAACACCGACGTGATCTCTGGCGTGCCGCGCTACAGCTTCGATGTGCCCGAGTTGACCGACGGCATCGGCTTTGTGGGCATCGCAATGGGCGTATTCGGCTTCGGCGAAATCATCGCCAACCTGGCGATGCCGGCCGAGCACCGCGAAGTGTTCACGAAGGACGTGAGGGGGCTGTGGCCGACCCTACAGGACTTCAAGGACGCGTTTCCAGCGATGGTGCGCGGTACGGCGCTGGGCTCGATCCTCGGCGTGCTGCCAGGTGGCGGCGCCTTGCTGGCGTCATTTGCCGCCTACACGGTGGAGAAGAAGACACCGATGAAGCCCGGCGAAGTCCCCTTTGGCCAGGGCAACATCCGCGGCGTTGCCGGCCCGGAGAGCGCCAACAACGCCGGTGCGCAGACTTCGTTCATCCCGATGCTGACGCTGGGCATCCCGCCCAACGCGGTGATGGCGCTGATGGTGGGCGCGATGACGATCAAGGGCATCCAGCCCGGTCCGCAGGTGATGACCAGCAACCCGCAACTGTTCTGGGGCCTGATCGCCAGCATGTGGGTCGGCAACCTGATGCTGGTGGTCCTGAACATGCCTCTGATCGGCATCTGGATCAAGCTCCTGACGGTGCCGTACCGCTTTCTGTTCCCGGCCATCGTGGTGTTCTGCGGCATCGGTCTGTACACGCTCAACAACTCGAGCTTTGACGTTTACATCGGCGCCTTCTTCGGTATCGTCGGCTATCTGTTCTACAAGCTCGGGTGCGAGCCCGCGCCGCTGTTGTTGGGCTACATCCTCGGGCCGATGATGGAGGAGAACCTGCGGCGCGCGCTGCTGTTGTCGCGAGGCGACTGGAGCACCTTCGTGACGCGGCCGTTGTCGGCGGGGCTGTTGCTCGGCGCGCTGGCAATGATCGTCATCGTCGCGCTGCCGTCGATCAAGGCCAAGCGGCAGGTGGCTTTCCAGGAGGCCGACTGAGCTCGACACACGCGTGACTCGCCGTCGACGCCCCGGCCGGCCGGGGCTTCGACGTTTGTCTGCACTATGCTCCACCACAGCATGAGCGCGACGATGGAGGACACCGACCTCGGTGCGATGGCGCCGCTGCGCAACGCCACGTTCCGCATGCTGTGGGTGGCCTGGTTGGCGGCCAACATCTCGCTGTGGATGCACGACGTGTCGGCTGCCTGGCTGATGACCACGCTGACCTCCGACCCTGCGCTGGTGGCGCTGGTGCAGACGGCGTCCACGTTGCCGATGTTCCTGCTCGGGCTGCCCAGCGGCGCGCTGGCCGACATCGTCGACCGCCGCCGCTACTTCGCCGGCACGCAGTTGTGGGCGGCCGCGATCGCATTGCTGCTGATGGCGCTGGCGCTGGCCGGCAAGCTGTCGGCGCCGCTGTTGCTGCTGCTGACGTTCTTGAACGGCATCACGATGGCGATGCGCTGGCCGGTGTTCGCTGCCATCGTGCCCAGCCTGGTGCCGCGCACGCAGTTGTCGGCGGCGCTCGGACTCAACGGCGCGGCGATGAACGTGTCGCGCATCGTCGGCCCGGCGATCGCCGGCGCCATCCTGGCCAGTGTCGGCAGCGCGCTGGTGTTTGCGCTCAACGCGGTGGTGTCGGTGGCGGCCTTCCTCACGATCCTGCGCTGGAAGGCCACGCGCAAGGAAAGTGCGCTGCCCGGCGAACGCTTCGTCGGCGCAATGCGGGTGGGCCTGCAGTACGTGCGGCAGGCGCCGCGTCTGCAGATCACGCTGCTGCGCATCGGCTTGTTCATGCTGCAGGTATCTGGCCTGATGTCGTTGTTGCCGTTGCTGGCCAAGCAATTGCCCGAGGGCGGCGCCGGCGCCTTCAGTGCGTTGCTCGGCGCCACCGGCCTTGGCGCGGTGATGGTGGTGATGTTCATGGGCCGGCTGCGCGAGCGCGTCGGGCGCGATCGTTCGGTGAGTGCCGGTGCGCTGCTGCATGCGCTGGCAGCCACCGGTGCGGCACTGGCGCCTAACCTGTGGCTGATGCTGCCGTGCCTGTTCGTGGCCGGTGGCGCGGTGATCCTCACCGCCAACTCGATCACCGTGGCGGCGCAACTGATGCTGCCCGACTGGGTGCGTGCACGCGGCATGGCGCTGTATCAGATGGCGTTGATGGGCGGC
Source organism: Burkholderiales bacterium (assembly GCA_044445225.1). Lineage (GTDB taxonomy): Bacteria > Pseudomonadota > Gammaproteobacteria > Burkholderiales > Burkholderiaceae_C > JAEUPI01. The sequence goes on along the minus strand of JBIODO010000112.1, from coordinate 716 downwards.
GCCGCCGCCGGCGCGGCGCTGTGGGGTCATGTGGCGGTGGGCCTGGACGTGCGCGGCACGGTGCTGGCCTCGGCGGCGCTGGGCGTGCTCACCGTGCTGATCACGCACCGCCTGTCGCTCGAACGCGGCAACCCCGATGAGAACCTGCCGGCGCCGGTGGCGGCGTTGCCCGAACCGGCGATCGCGATCGAAGGCAACGACGGGCCGGTGATGGTGACCATCGAATACCAGATCGATCCGGCGCGGGTGGCCGAGTTTGCGCAGGTGATGCAGCTGACGCGGCGCGCGCGGCTGCGCCAGGGCGCGCTGTCGTGGGGCCTGTTTCGCGACGCGGCGGTGCCGGGGCGCTACGTCGAGTATTTCGTCGACGAGAGCTGGTTCGAGCACCAGCGCCGCATCGAGCGCTTCACCGCCGGCGACGCCGGCCTGCGCGAGCGCCGCTTGAGTTTTCATGTCGGCGGCCAGCCGCCCGTGGTGCGGCGGCTGGTCGGTGAGACGTTGATCGACTGATCGCCCCCGCCATCACGAGTCGCTTCGTGCCGACCGACTACGATCTCGCCTTGCCCAACGCATCCGCAGCCACAAGGTCCCTTCTCGATGACGCAGCCGTTTGATTTCCAAGCCTCTTATGTGACGCCGCGCCGCCCGGTGTTTGCCCGCAACATCGTGTCGTGCTCGCATCCGCTGGCGGCACAGGCCGGCCTGCGCATGATCGC
>JBIODO010000111.1:0-10476 GCA_044445225.1 Burkholderiales bacterium | reverse complement strand
TTCGACGCGCTGCGCGCCGCCGACGGCTTTGCGCTGCTCGACCTCGCCGAGGCAGAGCGCGTGCGCGCGCTGGGCTGGCGCGGCCCGGTGCTGCTGCTCGAGGGCTGCTTCGAGCCGCGCGACCTCGAGCTGTGCTCGCGCCTGAAGCTGTGGCACACGGTGCACCGCGAGGCGCAGATCGATTGGCTGGCCGCGCACAAGACCGAGCAGCCGCACCGGGTGTTTCTCAAGCTCAACAGCGGCATGAATCGCCTCGGCTTCACGCCGCAGGGCTTTCGCGCCGCCTGGGCGCGGCTGAACGCGTTGCCGCAGGTCGACGAGATTTCGCTGATGACGCACTTTTCCGACGCCGACGGGGTGGGCGGGGTGAAGGCGCAACTGGCGGTGTTCGAGCGCGCCGCCGACGGCCTGCCGGGTGAACGCACGCTGGCCAACAGCGCCGCGCTGCTGCGTCACGCGCAGGCCACGGCGGCCGACTGGGTGCGGCCGGGCATCATGGTTTATGGTGGCGCGCCCGATCATCCGGCGCACAACGCGGCGCACTGGCAATTGCGGCCGACCATGACACTGCACTCGCAGATCATCGGCGAACAGCAATTGCGCGCCGGCGACACGGTGGGCTACGGCAACACGTTTGTCGCCGAGCGGCCGATGCGCATCGGCGTGATCGCCTGCGGCTACGCCGACGGCTATCCGCGCCACGCCGCCAGCGGCACGCCGGTGCTGATCGACGGCGCGCGCTCGCAGACGGTGGGGCGCGTCTCGATGGACATGATCACGGTGGACTTGAGCGCGCTGCCGCAGGCCGCCGTGGGCAGCGAGGTCACGCTGTGGGGCCAGGGCCCGCAAGGCAGCCTGCTGCCGATCGACGCAGTGGCGCATGCCGCCGGCACCGTGAGCTACGAGTTGATGTGCGCGCTGGCACCGCGGGTGCCGGTGCGTGTGGTCTGAGCCAGCCCTGCGGCAGGCCGACCGCACCGCCGCTGGCCCGCCCTGAGCATGCCGCGCATCCACTTTGTCTTCGATGAGAACGAGGTGCGCTTCGAAGCGGTGCGCGCACAGGGCGCCGGCGGCCAGAACGTCAACAAGGTGTCCAACGCCGTCGTGCTGCGCTTCGACATCGAGGCCTCGAGCCTGCCGGACCCGTTGAAGGCGCGGCTGCGCGCACGCAGCGACCGGCGCATCGGCAGCGACGGCGTGGTGACGATCAAGGCGCAGGAGCATCGCAGCCTGCCGCGCAACCGCGCGGCCGCACTCGAGCGGCTGCTGGCGCTGATCGACGCTGCGGCGACCTTGCCGCGCAAACGCGTGGCCACGGCGCCCACCCGCGCATCGCGCGAGCGCCGCCTGGCCGACAAGGTGCACAAGGGCCGCATCAAGAGCGCACGCGGGTCGCCGCGCGACGACTGAGCGCGCGCGCCATCAGGTCGTCGGCCGCGTCGTGACGTACACGCTGCCCAGGCACAGCACGATGCCGCCACACGACAACACGCTCGGCTGCCAGCCCTCGAGCGCGGCCGACACCGCCAGCGCGATCGGCGGGATCATCACCCCGGTCATCGCCGCGCGCGCAGGCCCGACGCGCTGCGCCAGCTTGAAGTAGACGAAGAACGCGACCACCGAGCCGAACACGGCGAGGTACAGCAGCGACAGCCACCAGGCGGCGCCGTGCCCGATCTGCGAAGCGCTGCCCTGCCATGCAGCCACGACCCACAGCACCAGCGCGCCGTAGCCCATGCACCAGCCGAGCACCGGCACCAGCGGCAGCCCGCGGCGCGACAAGGTGAGCGTCAGCGCGTTGCCGCTGCAGGCGCACACCACGGCCAGCAGGCCCACGCTCAGGCCCAGCGCTGCCTGCGGCCGTGCGTGCGTGGCCACCACCTCGGGCCAGAAGATCAGCGCAACCCCGGCCACGCCGCCCGCCGCGGCAACGACGAAACGCCGCGTCACCGGCTGACCGAACAACCGCCAGCCGATCAGCGCATTGCCGAACACCATCAACGAGAACAGCACCGCCACCAGCCCGCTGGGGATGTGGCGCTCGGCCTCGTACACCCCCCAATAGTTGATGCTGTACTGCACGACGCCGGTGGCCAGCAGCCAGCCGTGCCAGCGCGGCGCCAGCAGCCAGCGTTCGCCGCGCAGCGCGGCCACGCCGAGCAGCGCGAGCCCGGCCAGCAGAAAGCGCCACGCCACCGACACCAGCGGCGACGTCTCTGCCAGTTGATACAGGATGACGTGCCAGGTCGAGGCCCAGATCAGGGTCGGGACCCAGAACAGCACTCGGGGCGAGTCGAGCAGGCGCCTGATCAATGGGTGGGTGGCGCAGTGACCACGTCGCGAGGGACCGCCATGCTAGCTTGAGAGTTGAGAGCCGCGCCGGCTCGTCAGCGGACACTCGCGACCGTGGGTCAGGATTGGGGAGGGCTGCAAAGGCAACCCTGCTCCGCCGCTTCACAACCGCAGCGAGAGGCGCAGGCACACGCCTGGGCTGCGGCAAGCGGGGTCGACGACGTCGCATCGGCCTGGCAGCCGCAGAGGCAGTTGGAGCCCGGGCAGTCGACGCACTGGCACGAGAAAGTGGACGGAACGTTCATGAAGGTCTCCTGAGAGGTTGAGGTTTTCGGACCCGGCGGATCCGTGGGGCGAATTCTGGTTAAGAGTCCGGCTTCGGACTTGAACGAAACGGCTAACCTCATCGCAGCCTCGCAGGAGAATGCGGCGCTGCGGGTACGGGCCGGCAAAGGAAGGCTGACGTCGTTGGCTGAGCACACGCAGGTCGAGGTTGCAGCCGCGGCGTCGCGTCGCCAGGTCGCAGGCATTGGCCGAGTGCTGCTCTGGAGCGGTGGCAGCCTCTGGATCGGCCGCAACGCCGGCCGCGGCGAGCCCCATGCGCATCACGCGATCCAGATCGCGCTGGCCATGGATTCGGCCTTCCTCATGGCCGATGACAACTCAGGGTGGCGTGAACATTGGGGCGCCATCGTCACGCCCCATCGCCCGCATCGGTTCGATGGATGCGGCCAACGCGTGGCCATGATCTTCGTCGAGCCGGAAACCTCGCAAGGAAGGGCACTCCTGCAGCGGTACGCAAGGGCCGGTATCGTCGATCTGGAACGCGACACGGTGCAGGCCCTTGTGAGTCCGTTGCGGACTGCGTACTGCGCTGGCGCGCAGAGCGAAGCGCTGGTGGCGATGGGTCAACACGCGATCGCTGCGCTGGCCGGACCAGTGCGCACAGTGGGCGGCGTCGATCCGCGCGTCATCCGCGCAATCACCTGGATGAGGGCACGGCTCGATTCACCGCTGTCGCTGAATGATGCGGCCGAGGTGGCCCACCTGTCGCCCAGTCGGTTCCGGCACCTGTTCGTGGCACAGACCGGGGTCTCGTTTCGCGCCTACCTGCTGTGGGCACGAGTCGAGACGGCAGTGGGTGCAGCAATGAGCGGACAGCCGTGGACCGCCGCGGCGCAGGAAGCTGGCTTCGCCGATTCCGCGCATCTCAGCCGAACTTGTCGACGCATGTTTGGATTTACTCCTGTCACGCTCATCAAGGAGTAGCCCGTCACGGCGCGTAGAGTTCGATGCATGAACCAACTGACCGGACTGGACGCCCTGTTCCTTGAACTGGAGTCGCCCGAGATGCCCATGCACGTGGGCTCGCTCAACATCTATGAGTTGCCCGCTGGTCTTCGCGGTTCGTTTGCGGCGCGTTTGCGCACGCATCTGCGGACTCGCCTGCCGATCATGCCCGTGCTGCGGCGCCGCGTGTGGCGCATGCCTCTGAACCTGGCCAACCCGGCGTGGGTGGATGCCGACCCGGACATGGGCTACCACGTGATGCTGCACCGGCTGCCGGCCAACTCCGGCCGCGAGGCGCTGGAGGCCCTGGTCGGCAAGCTGCACAGCCAATTGCTCTCCCGCACGCGGCCCTTGTTTCGCTTCCACGTCATCGAAGGCCTGATGCGCGGCCAGCAGGGCCAGCGCCTCGTCGCGGTCTACACGCAGCTGCACCACGCGGCGGTGGACGGGCAGGCCGCCGTGGCGCTGGCCGGCGCCATGCTCGACGTGACACCCGAACCGCGCGCGATCGAGGTCCGGCCGTCGACGCGGCCGCGGCAGACCCGGCTGGGCGTCACCGAGATGCTGCGCGGCGCCGTCGCCAGGGAGTTGCAGCAGGTGGCCGGCATCGTGCGCGGATTGCCCGAGGCGCTGGGCGCCATCGGCAAGACGGCGGCCAAGGCCTTGTCGGCCGAATCGCTGCAGCGCTACAAGCGCGTCCGCAATGTCGGGCTGGCCCCGCACACACCCTTCAATGCCCAGGTGAGCAGTGCGCGTGCCTTTGCCAGCACCACGCTGCCCTTGAACGAGCTCAAGGCCATCGGCAAGGCCCACGGCGCCACGCTCAACGACATGGTGCTCATGGTGTGCAGCACCGCGCTGCGGCACTACCTGGCGGCGCGCCAGCAACTGCCCGCGAAGCCGCTGATTGCCGAAGTACCGATCTCGCTGCGCGATGCCGGCAACATGGCCGGCGGCACCCAGGCGTGGCTGGGGACGGCCAGCCTGGGCACGCACCTGGCCAACCCGCGCCGCAGGCTGGCGCACATTGTGGCCGCCACGCAGGCCATGAAAGGCACCATCGGCCCGTTGCGGCGCCTGATCCCCACCGACTATCCGTCCATCGGCATGCCGTGGCTGGTGGAGGCGCTGGGCGCGCTGTACAGCCGCTCGCACCTGGCCGAACGCATTCCCATGCCGGCCAACCTGGTGATCTCCAACGTGCCAGGCCCGCCGGTGACGGTGTATCTGGCCGGTGCTCGCATGCTCACCAACTATCCCACCTCGATCGTGATGCATGGCATCGCGCTCAACATCACGGTGGAAAGCTACGAGCGCAATCTCGATTTCGGCCTGATGGCCGATGCCAAGGCCGTGCCCGATGTGCGCGAGCTCGCGCAAGGCCTGCAGCTTGCCATGGACGAGCTGCGCGCCATGCAGTCCGGGGACGACGCCGCCGGGGCGCGCCCGCGCAAGCCGACACTCGCCAAGGCGCGTCCGGCCAAGGCCACGATGCGCAAGCATGCTGCGCGCAGGTCGGGCGCGGCGGTCTAGCCGAAAAGGATTGAGGGTCCGCGGACGACATGGCACGGCCTGCGCCCGCGCAATGCTTGCCTTGTTCGGCTGTGTCAGCATTCGGCGAATCCGGAGGATCCGCAGATGAACAGGTTGCCCAGAGATACCGCGCACGACTACTCGCGCGCGATGGCCAAGGCACGCCGCGACGCCGTCACCGAAGCAAGTGGCGCCACCCTCACGCACGTCGGGTCGTTCTCGTTCGAGCCGGAAGTCCTGCCCGGCAACCTGGAAGGCTTCAGCGGCGTGGCCCAGGTGCCGATCGGGTTCGCCGGACCTCTGCGCGTGAACGGCGAGCACGCGCAGGGCGAGTTCTACGTGCCGCTGGCCACCACGGAGGGCACGCTGGTGGCCAGCTACAACCGTGGCATGCGCCTGACGCGTGAGGCCGGCGGCGTCCTCACGACGGTGGTCGACGACGCGATGCAGCGCGCGCCCTGCTTCGTGTTTCGCGACGCCCGGGCGGCACGCGCCTTCGGCCACTGGGTCGAGGGCAACTTCACGGCGATCAAGGCCAAGGCCGAAGAGACCACCAGCTTTGGTCGGCTGCGCAACATCGAACAGTACGCGGTGGGCAAGATGCGGTTTCTGCGCTTCGACTTCACCACGGGCGACGCCGCTGGCCAGAACATGGTGACCAAGGCGACGCGACACGCCTGCGCATGGATGCAGCAGCAGGGCATCGAAGGGCTGGAGCACTTCGCGCTGGCCGCCAACCTCGACACCGACAAGAAGCACTCGTTGCTCAATAGCCTGCACTCCCGTGGCAAGCGGGTCGTCGCGGAGATCACGTTGCCGGCACGCCTGATCGAGGAGGTCATGCACACCACGGGCAAAGCGCTGTTCGCCCAGCGCCAGCTCTCCAACATGGGCAGCCTTCTGTCAGGCTCGATCAGCAACGGCGCGCACTATGCCAACGCGATCACCGCCATGTTCATTGCCTGCGGCCAGGATGTGGCCAACGTGGCGGAATCGTCTGCGGGCTTCAGCCACGGTGAACTGAAGGAAGACGGCGGCTATTACCTGTCGATCACGATCCCGTCGCTGATCGTTGCCACCTACGGCGGCGGCACCGGCCTGCCCACGCAACGCGAGTGCCTGGAGGTGCTCGGTGCGTATGGCCAGGACAAGGTCCTGAAGTTCGCGGAGATCGTCGCGGCCACCGTGCTGTGCGGCGAGCTTTCGCTCGGGGCGGCGATCGTGGCCGACCAGTGGGTTTCCAGCCACGAGGCGCTCGGGAGGAATCGCCCCTGACGGGCGGGCGGCGATCAGGGCCGCCTCTGCTCGGCCTTCCGGTTCGCGCTAGCCAGCCTGCTTGCTGAGCTCCTCGTCGCGCAATTGCCGGCGCAGGATCTTGCCGACGTTGGTCTTCGGCAGGTCCGCGCGGAACTCCACGTACTTGGGCTTCTTGTACCCGGTGAGGTGCTGCGCCGAGTACGCAATCACGTCGCGCTCGGTGAGTCCTTGGTCCGTCTTGACGACGAACAGCTTCACCACCTCGCCGGAGTTCGCGTCGGGCACCCCGATGGCTGCGCACTCGAGCACGCCGGGGCAAGCGGCAACCACGTCTTCAACCTCGTTCGGATAGACGTTGAAGCCCGACACCAGGATCATGTCCTTCTTGCGATCGACGATCTTCACGAACCCGCGCGCGTCCATGACGCCGATGTCGCCGGACTTGAACAAGCCGTCCGGTGTCATGGCCTTCGCGGTCTCCTCCGGGTGTTGCCAGTAGCCCAACATCACCTGCGGGCCGCGGATCGCGATCTCGCCGCGCTCGCCCAGGGCCACCGGATTGCCGCCGTCGTCGAGGATCGCGATCTCGGTCGAGGGCATCGGCAGCCCGATGGTGCCGTTGTACTCGTCGGTGTCGGTCGGGTTGGACGTCACCGACGGCGAGGTCTCGGACAGACCATAGCCTTCGCAGATCGGGCATCCCGTCACCTTCAGCCACAGCTCGGCCACGGCCCGTTGGATGGCCATGCCACCCCCGCTGCAGACTCGCAGACCCGACCAGTCGAGTGCGTGGAACTCCTCGTTGTGGGCCAGTGCGTTGTACAGGGTGTTGACGGCCGGGAACATGTGCACCCGGTACGGCCGGATCTCCTTGATCAGCGCCGGCAGGTCACGCGGGTTCGGAATCAAGATGTTGAAGCCGCCCACGCGCATGCCCAGCAGGCAGCAGACGGTCATCGCGAAGATGTGATACAGCGGCAGCGCACAGACGAAGTTGAGCTGCTCCGGCGGTGGCCCCTTCTTCGGATTGGTCAACGCCGGCTGCATCCAGGCTTCGGACTGCAGCACGTTGGCGATCACGTTCCGATGCACCAGAGCGGCGCCCTTCGACACCCCGGTGGTTCCGCCCGTGTATTGCAAGAAAGCGATGTCCTCGTGCGACAGCGGCACGCGGCGGTACTGCAGGCGAGCGCCTTCGGCCAGCATCGCGTTGAACCGAATCGGACTTGGCAGGGTCGATTCGGGAATGACCGCCTGCCCAGGCGCCAGCAAGTCGCCGAACGCGCACAGAACCACGTGCCGCACCCGCGACCTGGCGATCACTTGCTCCATCGGCGCCGCGAAGTTCTCGAGGATGACGATCGCCTTGGCGCCGGAGTCCTTGAGCTGGTGTTCAAGCTCCCGCGGCGTATACAGCGGATTGACGTTCACCACGACCAGCCCCGCGCGCAGCACGCCGGCCAGCGCGACCGGATACTGCAGCAGGTTGGGCAGCATGATCGCGACGCGATCGCCCTTGGTCAGCCCCCGGGCCTGCAACCAGGCTGCGAAGCACCTGGACATCTCGTCGATCTCGCTGAACGTGATCGTCTTGCCGAAACCGACGTACGCATTGCGATCGCGGTACTTGGTGAAAGCTTCCTCCAGCAGCTGCACCAGTGACGAATACTGACGCCAGTCGATGTCGGCGGGCACACCCTTTGGATAACTCTTGAGCCAGAAGCGGTCCATGACTCCTCCGCGAGGCTTCGTCATCTGGGTCGGGGTCAACGGCCTCGAGCGCGACCCGAGCGAAACACCGAGCGCCTGCACAAATCAGCTTGCAGGCCACTCGCCGTGCGATGTTGGCAGCTTCCAGACCAGCCATCGTTGATTTGGCTCAACGCAACCCTCGGGCGATCCATACGAGGCCCTGCCTGTCAAGCGCTCTCGGTCGAGATCTCGGTCGAAGGCGCCGGGCATCATTGCGTGGCTCGCCCCGCCTCGTTCGAGTGCCTGACCCGATGCCCTATGGGCGCCCACGCTCCCCAGGTGCTGCGCAAGACAGGCTGGGACTTGTTCGAAAATGGCACACGGGTTGCCGGTGGTCTGCGCGTCGACAACCCTGGGGGCGCATCTCGACCTCGATTTGAATCACCCGCACAGGCGCAGCAGTGGCTCGCCATGTACCGGGCGAACACCTTGGCACTGTTGGATCGATGCCGCTGAGGGCGGATCAGAGCGTCCGCGCGGCGGCCGCGCGACGCGCCCTGCGCTGCAGCCACTGCACGAGCAGGAACATCGCGGTCGAGCACGCGATCAGGATCGTCGCCACCGCGGTCAGGGCCGGGGTGATGCTGTCGCGCAGGCCGGAGAACATCTCGCGCGGCAGCGTGCGCTGATCGGGGCCGGCCACGAGCAGCGCGATCACCACGTCGTCGAACGACGCGGCGAACGCGAACAACGCGCCCGAGCCCATGGCCGGCATGATGGCCGGCAGCGTGACGCGGAAGAACGCGGTGGCCGGCGTCGCGCCGCACGTGGCCGCTGCGCGTGCCAGATTGGGGTCGAGCATCTCGAGCGCGGTCAACACCGGCACCACGACGAAAGGCACCGCGATCACCGTGTGCGCGAGCACGAGGCCGGTGGTGGTGGCGGTGAGCGCCAGCGGCGCGAGAAAGAAGTACGCCGCCACCGCGATCAGGATGACCGGCACGATCATCGGCGCCAGGATCGCGGCCTTCACCACCGCGGCCCAGGCGCCGCGCTCTCGCGCCAGCCCGAGCGCAGCGAGCGTGCCCAGAACCACCGACAGCGCGGTGGCGCACGCGCCCACGGTGAGCGATACGCCGAGTGCCTTGAGCCAGCGGCCGCCGCCCAGCACCTCGGCATACCAGCGCAGCGACCAGCCGGGCAACGGATAGGTGAGGAACGATCCGCTGGAGAACGACAACGGCACGATCGCCGCGATCGGCACCAGCAGGAAGGCCAGCACTGCGGCGCAGTAGAGCCAGTAGATCGCGCGCCAGCCGCCGTGCATCGCCGTCATCCCACCGCCAGCGTGCGCCCGCCGGACAGGCGATGCGCCAGCGCGTACAGCGCCAGCGTGGTGAGCAGCATCAGCAAGCCCAGCGCGGCGGCGAGGCCCCAGTTGCCGGTGTCCGTGGTGTAGGTGGCCACGAAATACGACAGCATCTGGTCCGCGCCACCGCCCACCAGCGCCGGCGTGATGTAGTAGCCGAGCGCGAGGATGAAGACCATCAATGAGCCCGCGGCGATGCCCGGCGCCGCGATCGGCAGGTAGACGCGCGCGAACGCAGTCAGCGGCGGCGCGCCCAGGCTGCCGGCCGCGCGCAGGTAGTGGGGGTCGATGCCCTTGAGCACACTGAAGGTGGGCAGGATCATGAACGGCAGCAGCACGTGCGTCATCGCCACCAGCACGCCGACGCGGTTGTAGATCAATGTCAGCGGCTCGGCGATCACGCCGAGCTTGAGCAGCAACCCGTTGACCATGCCTTCGCGCTGCAGCACCACCACCCAGGCTGCGGTGCGCACCAGCAGCGACGTCCAGAACGGCAGCAGCACCAGGATCATCAGCGCGTCGGCCACGCGCTCGCGCACCTGGGTCAGCAACAGCGCCACCGGAAAGCCCATCAGCAGGCACAGCAGCGTGACGGTCGCGCTGATGCCCAGCGTGCGCAGCAGCACGTCGATGTAGATGCGCCGCTCCGGCGGCGCGCGCGCGATCGAGCCGTCGGGCGTGCGCACGAAATCGAGGGCCGCCAGCAGGTAGTACGGCGACAGCGGCCCACGCGCGCGCTGGACGGCGGCGAAAAACGCGGGCGACGCCAGCGCCGGATCGATCGCGGCGAAGAATGCCGCATCGGCGCGCGGCGCATCGGGGCCCGACGCCTCGCGCGCGGCGCGCATCAGCGTGCTGCGCACGCCGTTGACCTCGTAGTTCAGCCGCCGTGCCGCGTCGGCCAGCGTGCTGGCGGCGCGCGCCTCGACGAGGTCCTGCTTGAGCGCGGCGTAGGCCGCGTCGGGCACCGGTTGGGTCGGCTGCCACGCCTCGAGCGCCACCAGCGTGCGCGGCAGCGCACGCGGCACCTCGGCCTCACGCAC
>JBIODO010000110.1:0-10546 GCA_044445225.1 Burkholderiales bacterium | reverse complement strand
GTGCACGAAGGCGGTGTGGGCCGGCCCGAGCTTCAGGCTCAATTGCCGCACCGCCTCGAGGAAGGGCAGCGACTCGATGTCGCCCACCGTGCCGCCGACCTCGCAGATCGCCACCTGCGATTCGTCGGCGGTGCCGACGCCGGCGCCGCGGCGGATGAAATCCTGGATCTCGTTGGTGACGTGCGGGATCACCTGCACCGTCTTGCCGAGGTAGTCGCCGCGGCGCTCCTTCTCGATCACGCTCGTGTAGATCTGGCCGGTGGTGAAGTTGTTGCTGCGCTTCATCTTGGTAGAGATGAAGCGCTCGTAGTGGCCAAGGTCGAGGTCGGTTTCGGCGCCGTCGTCGGTGACGAACACCTCGCCGTGCTGGAACGGGCTCATCGTGCCCGGGTCGACGTTGAGGTACGGGTCCAGCTTGATCAGGGTGACCTTGAGGCCGCGCGACTCCAGGATGGCCGCGAGCGATGCAGACGCGATGCCCTTGCCCAAGGAAGACACCACGCCACCGGTGACGAACACGTACTTGGTCATGTCGTTCGGCCTTGACCTGCTGCCGCAGCGCGCAAAGGCCGTGGTGGTAAAGCGCGATTATATCGATCGACCGTTTGCGGCCCCCGTGGGCAGAGGCGGCCACCGTGCCGCGCCGTGAGTCGCGCCGCCGGCGCGTTTGTCGGCGCGTTGCGACACTGAGGGAAAGCACGCAAGGCCATCGTCACGTCGCATTGTGTCGCAACGATCGCAATCGCGACACCAGGCTGTAGCGGCCGCCGCAACGTCGAGGCTTCGTCGCGCGGTGTCGCAGCGCGGCAATGCTTTGCTTCGAACGCGCTCGCGCAGCTTGCCTAGATTCGTCTCGATCCGAATCAAACACGCATCGCCACGGCGGCTGGGTTGCGCCGCGGCGGCAAGCACGAGGAGCGAGGCGATGGTTCCACACATGCGGCCCACCGCGTGGGCATGTCGGGTGCTGTGTGCCGGCTTGATGTCGATGCCGTGGTGGGCGGCGCTGGCACAGGACGTTGCGCAACGCGTGGAGATCACCGGCTCGTCGATCAAGCGCACCGACGCCGAAACCGCGTTGCCGGTGCAGGTGCTGACGCGCAAAGAGATCGCCGCCACCGGCGCTGTCAACGTCGAGCAGTTGCTGCAGACGGTGAGCGCGATGACGAGCTCGGGAGGCACCGTCAATTCGTCGGCCTCAGGGGCCACCACCGGCGGCCTGTCGGGCATCTCGATGCGCGGGTTGACGTCGTTGCGCACGCTGGTGCTGATCAACGGACGCCGCGTCGCCCCCTACGGCATCGGGTTCGTCGGCGACTCGGTGTCGGTGGACGTCAACTCGATCCCGCTGTCGGCGATCGAGCGGGTCGAGGTGCTGAAGGACGGCGCCTCTGCAGTCTACGGCTCCGACGCCATCGCCGGTGTCGTCAACTTTATCCTGCGCAAGGACTACACCGGGCTGGAGCTGACGGCCGACTACGGCGACTCCACGCACGGCGGCGCCAGCATGAAGCGCGCCACCATCAGCTGGGGCAAGGGTGACGTCACGAGCGACAAGTACAACGTCATGCTGTCGGCATCGTTCCAGAAGGAGGGGTCGCTGTTCGGCCGCGATCGCGACTTCGCCTCGCGCGGCTACAACATCGACGCCAACAACGACACCACATCATTCAACACCTTCCCGGCCAACTTCCTGCTGCTCGACAACTCGGGCAACGGCGGCAACGCCAGCGCGCCGGCGTGCCCGGGGCCGTATTCGTTCAACAGCCCGTTCCTCGCCGGCAGCGGCTTCTGCGCGTTCGACCCGTCGCCGCTGGTCACCCTGGTTCCGGAGTCGGAGCGCGCGAGCCTCTTCGCGTCGGGGCGCCTTGCGCTGTCGGGTCACCACGAACTGTTTGCCGAAGCCTCTTACAACCGCAACCAACAGCGCACGATCATCCAACCGGTGCCGATCTCGGAGCTGTTCGCGCTACCGCCCAACCACCCGCTGTTCAACGTGCCGCCGTACAACGGCAACTACCCGCCGGGTGCACCGGGCGGACTCGCCGGCACGCCGACCGGGACGGCGCCCGGGTCGTCGACCATCATCATCTTCCCGGGCAGCACGTACTACCCGACCAGTACCGTGCAGGCGCTGGTCGGTGCCGGCAACCCGCTGGTGCCGATCTCGGTCCTGTACCGCGCCAGCGTCAACGGCAACCGCGACTTCACCGACATCGCCGAGACGCCGCGTTTCGTGCTCGGGGCGCGTGGCGACGCGGCGAGCTGGGATTACGAGACAGCGCTGCTGTACAGCGCAAGCAAGGTGCGCGAGCAGGTCAACGACGGCTACCCCGCGCTGACCAAGATCCTGCCGATTCTCAACAGCGGCAACGTCAACTTCTGGGGCCCCAACACACCCGACGTTGACGCGCAATTGCGCGCCACCAATTTCACCGGCGACGCCTTTCGCATCAAGTCGGAGTTGGCCTCCGTGCAAGGCAAGGCGAGCCGCGAGTTGATGAGCCTGGGCGGCGGCGGGATGGCGCTGGCAGTGGGCGCCGAGTACCGCAAGGAGAAGTTCCTGTTCGACCCCGATCCCGCCATCCAGACCGGCGACATCGCCGGCTATGGGGGCAACCTTCTACTCACCGACAAGGCGCGCGACGTCGAGGCCGCCTTTGGCGAGTTGAACATGCCGGTGGCCAAGGGGCTGGAGTTCAACGTCGCGGTGCGTTTCGACAACTACCAGGGGGTAGGCAGCTCGACCACTCCGAAGGCCAGCGCACGCTGGCAGCCGATGGAGTCGCTGTTGCTGCGCGGCGCGGTGGGCAAGGGCTTCCGGGCACCCAGTCTGCAGGACCTGTACCTGCCGGTCACCAACAACGTGACGCCGGCCGGCACCAACGACCCGATCCGCTGCCCGGTGACCGGCAGCCGCACCGATTGCTCGACCCAGTTCACCACCATCAATGGCGGCAATCCGGACCTGAAGCCCGAGACGTCGACCAACGCGACGCTGGGCCTCGTGTTCGCGCCGACCGCCAACACGTCGCTGGCGCTCGACGCGTTCAAGATCAACCTGAAGGACACCATCGTCAACGGCGTCACTGCATCCACCATCCTGGGCGACCTCAACAAGTACGGCTACCTGGTGACGCGCGGCCCGGTCGATCCGGCGTTTCCGACCCTGCCGGGCCCGATCGTGTCGATCACGCAGACCAACCTCAACCTCGGCGAAACCCGGGTCGCCGGCTTCGACATCGACGCACGCTGGGCGATCGCCAACTCCGAAGCCGGCAAGTTCAACGCGACGCTCACCGGCACCTACTTCACCAAGTACGACACGCAGAACCCCGATGGCTCATTCAGCGGCGGCATCGACCAGGTCAACTCGGCCACCGGCGGGGTGATCCCGCGCTGGAAGCATTACCTGGCATTCGATTGGACGCTGGGTCCCTGGGGAGCGACGCTGGCGCAGAACTTCCAGAAGTCCTACTACGATCTGCCGGCCACCAACGCCGCACCCGGCGACCCGTTGCGCCGCGTCGGCGCCTACGAGACCTACGACCTGCAGGTGCGCTACACGGGCTTCAAGTCGTGGCAGTTGCGCGGCGGTGTGCGCAATGTGTTGGACCGCCCGCCGCCTTACAGCAATGCCGGTGGCCAGACCGGGTTCCAGGGCGGCTATGACAACACCTACGGCGACCCGCGCGGCCGCTTTGTCTACGCCGGTGTGACCTACGAGTTCAAGTAGGCGCTGGCCGTGCCGCGAGCAGCGTGTGCTGGCGCGGCCGTGGGGCCTTGCGCCTCGCTGCGCAGCATGAAGCCGCGGCCGCGCACGGCGTCGATCGACAGGTCGCGCACGCCGGCGGCCTGCAGCCGCTGGCGCAGCCGGTGGACGTAGACGTCGATGCTGCGCGCGCGCAGGTCGGACTCCGGCGCGCACACCTGCTCGTGCAACTCTGCGCGCGGCACCACGCGGCCCGCGTGCAGGGCCAGGCAACGCAGCAAATGGGCCTGCCCGCCGGTCAACGCGACCGCTTGGTTGCCGCGTTGCAGGCGGTTGTGCACCGCATCGAGATGCCAGCCGGCCGGAAGCTCCGGCTGCACGTCGCCGACGCACACCGGCGCAGACCCACCCGTGTGCCGGCGCAGCAGCGCTTCGAGCCGCGCCCGCAGCCGTCGTGGATTCACCGGGTGCGCAAGCAGCCCATCGGCGCCCAGTTCGAGCGCCAGGATCTCGTCGACCTCGTCGTGCGCGCCGTCGAGCACCAGCAGCGAGCCAGTGAACCATTGGCGCAACTGCGCCAGCGCGGCAGGCAGCGGCACGGCATCGGCCTGCGCGTCGTACACCAGGGCGTCAGGCACCACCTGGTCGGCCACCCTGTCGACGGCTTGCAGGCCATCAACCCAAATGCAGCGCAGGCCACGCTGCGCCAGGCAGTCGACCAGACTGCGCTGGGGCGCCCGCTGGTGTGCCACCATCAGAATCAGGTGCGCCGGCGCCGACCACGAGTCGATCACCGGCGCTGGCTGCGCGGCGGCGCCCGGGACCCAAGGTTCGCGGTGATAACCCATGATCCCGCGCATGATGGACAGTGGATCGCAGCTCCACAAGGACCATTGTGAGCCTCAGCAGCCGGCCATTGCCCGCAGGACGCGCTTGGGGCATCAGGAGTCGCGGCCCGTCGCATCCGGGCGCGCTTCGTCGCGCGCTGCGACTAAATTGGCGGCGCCAGTTCACTACTTCGACACTGTGGTCAAACAAGCATCGGGCGTCCTGATCCAGCCGCTGGTCCGCCAGGCCTCGGAGCGGGTGTCGCGCCGGTTGCAGGTCTACCAGACGGTGCTCGACGCGATCCATCGCCACGTGCTGGCGCCGGGCGCGCGGCTGCCCTCGGCACGCCAGCTGGCCACCGATTGGGAGGTGGCGCGCGGCGCTGTCGACGAGGCCTTCGCGCAATTGCAGATCGAAGGGTATCTCGAGCGACGCGTCGGCGACGGTACTTATGTGACGCGGCGGCCACAACCTGCGTTTCAGCCGGACACGCCGCGTGTGCTGCGGCCACCGAGCCAATCGGCGCAGCAGGTGCTCAACCGATTTTCGGTCTATCTGGGCAAGCCCAAGCAGCTCGAGCTGCCGCACGTGCTGCTGACGCCGGTGCCGCTGTACCCGCGGGCGCCGATGATCGATCAGTTTCCGCTGGCCACCTGGCGGCGCCTGATGGTGCGTGCGCTCGGGGAGCCGTACCGGGCGCACCTGAGCTACGGCCCGGCCGCCGGCCTGCCCGCGCTGCGCGAGGCGATCGCGCGCCACCTGTCACTGACGCGTGCCACGTTGTGTTCGGCCGAGCAGGTGCTGGTGCTCAACAGCCCGATGCAGGCCGTCGAGCTGATCGGCCGCGTGTTGCTCGAGCCGGGCGACAAGGTCTGGCTCGAAGACCCTGGGCACGCTAGCTTGGTGTCACTGTTCCAGGTGATGCGTGCGCAGGTGGTCGGGGTGCCGCTCGATGCGCGCGGGCTCGACGTGGCCGCCGGTCGCGCCGCCGCGCCCGACGCCGCCGCGGTCTACCTGCACCCGTTGACGCAGTTTCCGCTGGGCGTGCGCACCGACAGCACGCGCCGTGCCGAGTTGCTGCAATGGGCCGACGAGAGCGGCGCCTGGGTCATCGAGGGCAACTTCAACGATGAGATCGCGCACGACGGTGCAGCGCCGGTGGCGTTTCAATCACTGGACCGCTCCGACCGCGTGCTGCTGATGGGCACCTTCGAGGGCATCATGTTCCCGTCGCTGCGCCTGGCCTACCTGGTGGTGCCCGAGCGTCTGGTCGAGGTGTTCGTCGCGATGCGCGGGCTGCTGGGCGACCACAGCAACGCGTCGCTGCAGATCGCGATGGCCGCCTTCATCGACGAAGGCCATATGAGCAACCACCTGCGGCTGCTGCGCCACGTGTCGCGCCAGCGACGCGATGCGTTGGTGGCCGCGGCGCTGCGCCACCTGCCGGACTGGGCGCGCCTGGGGCCCACCGCCGCCGGCACGCACGCCTGCCTGCACCTGCCGCAGACGGTGCGCGACATGGAGGTGGTGCGCCACATCCGCGAGCATGGCGTGATGGCGATCGCCTTGTCGTCGACCTGCTGGAATCCGCGGCCGTGGAACGGCCTGGTGCTCGGCTACGGTGCCTTCACGCCGACGGCCATCGAGCAGGCGATGCGCGTGATCGGGCGTGTGTTGCGCAACTTCGACCGCGGCGTTCACCAGGGCAACGAAGAGAAGAGGTAGCCGTTGTTGCGCACGGTGCGGATGCGGCGCGACACCGGATCGGTGTCGCCCAGCTTGGCGCGAATGCGATAGACGCGGCAATCGATCGAACGGTCGTCGCGCTGGTAGTCCAGACCGCGCAGCCTGCGCACCAGGTCGGCCCGCGGCACCGCGTGGCCGGCACGCACGGCCAGCAGCCACAGCACGTCGAACTCACCGTCGGTGAGCGCCAGCGGCCGCTGGCTCAGCAACGTGAGCCGCTCGCGGCGCTGCAACTGCAGCGCGCCAAAGTTGAGGCGCTCGGGCTGTGGTGGCTCGTCGAGTTGCTCGCTGCAGCGTCGCCACAGCGCGCGCAAGCGGGCCGCCACTACCGGGGCCGGCAGTGCGGCGTCGACCACGTCGTCGGCGCCCATCTCGAGCGCCAGCACGTGATCGAGGTCGCGCAGGCCCGCGCACACGGTGAGCAACGGCACGCGTGGCAGCGCCGCGTGCAACCCGCGCAAGCGCGCAAGTTGCGCCGACAGGCCACGCGAGATGTGCAGCACCCAGGCATCGGGCGCAATGTCGCCGAGGCGGCCCGACGGCGCGTCAACTGGCTGGCAGCGCACCGCGACTCCTTCGCCGGCCAGCGCGGCGAACCAGGCGCTGGCGGCCGCCGCGTCGTCGCACAGGCCCTGCACCGTGCGTGGGGCCGCACCTGGCGCCTCGGGGGCGAGCAAGGCCAGGGAGGATGGCGCCGCACGGGTGTCCACAATGGCGCCGATGGTTGGCCGGCAATGGTCGGACATCAAGGGCCATTTGGCGCCAGCGGACGGGCCATTGGCGCAGACGCATGGCGCGCCGCGGGGCGACGACTCAGACGATCTTCTCGCCCGAGTGCGTGATCTTGCGCATCGGCTCGTAGCGCTCGGAGGCCACTCGCAGCGGGTGCTGGGTCTCGCCGCCGTCCCAGCGCGGGTCTTCGAGGCCTTCGAACACCTCGTGCAGGCGCTGCCCCCAGGTGTTGCGGATCATCTGGAAGTACGGGTTGCGCTCATCGATGCAGACGATGCGGTCGGTGCCGAACTCGCCTTGCCGATACACCAGCAGGTCCAGCGGCAGGCCGACGCCGAGGTTGGACTTCAGCGTCGAGTCCATCGACACCAGCGCACACTTGGCGGCCGTCTCCAGCGGCGTGGTGGGCGTGATCAAGCGGTCGAGCACCGGCTTGCCGTACTTCGACTCGCCGATCTGGAAGTAGCAGGTCTCGCGCGTGGCCTCGATGAAGTTGCCAGCCGAATACACCTGGAACAGCCGCATCGCTTCGCCACGGATCTGGCCGCCGAAGATCATCGTGCTGTTGAACTCGAGGCCGGCGCTCTTCAACGAGGCGCCGTCTTCGGCGTAGACGCGGCGCACGGTGGCGCCGAGCACACGCGTGGCATCGAACATGCTGGTGGCGTTCCAGATGGTCAGCGGCTGTTCGTGAGGGCCGTTGTCGATCTTTTCCACCTGCAGCAACTCGCGCACCGACTGCGAGATCGACAGGTTGCCGGCTGACAGCATCACCATGAAGCGGTCGTTCGGGCGCTCGTAGACCATCATCTTGCGGTAGGTGCTGATCTGGTCGACACCGGCGTTGGTGCGCGAGTCCGACAGGAACACCAAGCCGGCGTTGAGGCGAATGCCGATGCAATAGGTCATGGGGCAGCGTCTTTCTGCAAAGCCTTCAGGCGGTACAGCGCCTCCAACGCCTCGCGTGGCGACAGCGTATCAGGCTGCAGTTGCGCCAAGGCCTGTTCCAGTGCGCTCGGCGCTTGCGGCAGCTCCATCGCCGGCGCGGCGAACAGATCCACCTGCGCCTGGCCGGCGCGCGACTGGGTCTCCAGCGCCTCCAGCGTGGCGCCGGCCTGGCGCACGATGCGATCGGGCATGCCGGCCAGCCGCGCCACCTGCACGCCGTAGCTGCGGCTGGCCGGCCCGGCTTCGATCTCGTGCAGGAACACCACGTCGCGCCCCGATTCGGCGGCCGACACGTGCACGTTGAGCGCGTGCGCGTGGCGCAACGGGAACGCGGTGAGCTCGAAGTAGTGGGTGGCAAACAGCGTGAAGGCGCGGTTGCGATCGTGCAGCTGGCTGGCGATGGCCGAGGCCAGCGCCAGGCCATCGAAAGTGGAAGTGCCGCGGCCCACTTCGTCCATCAGCACCAGCGAGTGCTCGGTGGCGCTGTGCACGATGGCAGCCGCTTCGGTCATCTCGACCATGAAGGTCGATTGCGCATTGGCCAGGTCGTCGGCGGCACCGATGCGCGTGTGGATCGCGTCGATCGGCCCCAACACGCAAGACTGCGCCGGCACGTGCGAGCCGATCGACGCCAGCAGCACGATCAACGCCACCTGGCGCATGTAGGTGCTCTTGCCGCCCATGTTGGGGCCGGTGATCACCAGCATGCGCGTGCGCGCGTCGAGGCGGCAGTCGTTGGCGATGAAAGGCTGCCCTTGAGTCTCGGCCAGCCGTGCCTCGACCACCGGGTGGCGGCCACGCTGGATGTCGATGCACGGGTGGCCCACGAACTGCGGTGCGCACCAGCCGAGCGTGCGCGCGCGCTCGGCCAGATTGACCAGCACGTCGAGGCTGGCCAGCGCGCGCGCCAGTGCCGCCAGCTCTGACACGTGAGGCGCCAGTGCGTCGAGCAGCCTCTGCCATAGCAACAGCTCGCGCGCGAGCGCGCGCTCCTGCGCGGACAACGCCTTGTCTTCGAACGCCTTGAGTTCGGGCGTGATGAAGCGCTCGGCGTTCTTCATCGTCTGGCGGCGCTGGTAGTCGGCCGGCACCTTGTCGAGTTGTCCGCTGGTGACCTCGATGTAATAGCCGTGCACGCGATTGAACTGCACACGCAGGTTGCCGATGCCGGTGCGGGCACGTTCGCGAACCTCGAGTGCCAGCAGATACGCATCGCCGTTTTCGCCGATGGTCCGAAGCTCGTCGAGCTGCGCATCGTGCCCATCGGCAATGACGCCGCCGTCGCGCAGCTGCACGGCCGGGTCTTCGGCCAGCGCCGCGCACAAGCGCGCGAGGATCGCGGCGTCGGGCTGCAGCGCGGCGTGGATCGAGTCGAGCAGTGCGCTGTCCGTTGGCGTCAGCGCCTGCAATCGCGGCAATGCCTGCAGCGTGGTGCGCAGCCCGGCCAGTTCGCGCGGGCGCACTTGCCGCAGCGCCAGGCGCGCCGTGCTTCGCTCGACGTCGCTGACGCCGCGCAGCGCATCGCGCAGCGCGACCAGGTCGGCAGCCGACAGATGCTCGATCGCCGCCAGCCGGGCGATCGCAGCAGTGCGCTCGCGCGAGGGGTGCGTCAGCCAATGGCGCAATTGCCGGCTGCCCATGCCGGTGGCGCAGGCGTCGAGCAGTGACAGCAAAGTCGGTGCGGCTTCGCCGCGCAGTGTCTGCGTGATCTCCAGGTTACGCAGCGTGGTGAACGGCAGCTCGAGCAGATCGCCCGCCCGTTCGACCTTGAGCTCGACCACATGGGCGATGGCGCTGCCCTGCGTGCGCTCGGCGTACGACAACAGTGCCGCGGCGGCTGCGTGCGCGAGCGGGCAATCTTCGGCGCCGAAGCCGCCAAGCTGCGCGACCTTCAGCGCCTCGCACAACTTGCGTCGCCCCAGCGCGGCGTCAAACTGCCAGGCGGGCCGCACGGTGCGCGATGCCGGGTGAGCCTGCAGCGCGGGCGGTACGTCGGCCTGATCGAGCAGCACCTCGGCAGGCTCGATGCGCGCCAACCACAACGGCAGCTCGTCGACCGTGGCTTGCGCCAGGAAACAGCGTCCGCTGGCCAGGCTCAGCCAGGCGAGGCCGCAGCGCGTGCCTCGCGCCTCGCGCGCCAGCGCGAGCAGCGTGGTGTCGCTGCGCTCGGCGAGCAGCTCGCTGTCGGTCACGGTGCCCGGTGTGACGACGCGCGTCACTCGCCGTTCGACCGGGCCCTTGGCGGTGGCAACGTCGCCCACCTGCTCGGCGATGGCCACTGACACTCCGAGCTTGATCAGCCGGGCGAGATAGGTCTCGAGCGCGTGCACCGGCACGCCGGCCATCACCACCGGCTCGCCGGCACTGGCGCCACGCGAAGTGAGTGTGATGTCGAGCAGGCGGTTGGCGCGCCGCGCGTCGTCGTAGAACAACTCGTAGAAGTCGCCCATCCGATACAGCACCAGGATCTCTGGGTGCTCGGCCTTGATGCGCAGATACTGCTGCATCATCGGTGTGTGAAGCGAAATTGACTGATTCCCCAGTGCCGCTCTAGGCGCCGATTTTTCGCCTGCCTCACTG